>NZ_JBEYFS010000156.1:0-29926 GCF_040634475.1 Streptomyces sp. NPDC007095 | reverse complement strand
CCTCCGACCCCACCCCCCCCAAGGCCAGCTATAAGCCGCGGGGGGGGGGGGGGGGGGGCCCCCCCCCAGGTTCGGGATGGGACGGGTAGGGGCGGCGGGGGCGAGAGACCCGGCTTCTCAGCCGAGTCGCGTCTCGAGCTCCGCCACGATCTCGTTCACCCCGACCGCCGCCTGCTCACCGGACTCCATGTCCTTGAGCTGCACCACACCCTCGGCGAGATCCCGCTCACCGGCGACGATCGCGTACCGCGCTCCCGACCGGTTCGCGTTCTTCATCGCCCCCTTGAGCCCCTTGGACCCGTAGGAGAAGTCGGCGGCGATACCGAGCTTCCGCAGCTCGGCCACCTTGGCGAAGAGCACCCGGCGGGCCTCCTCACCGAGCGGAACGGCGAACACGCTCGTGGCCGCGGGGAGTTCGAGCGAGACCCCCTCCGCCTCCAGGGCGAGCACCGTGCGGTCGACACCGAGCGCCCAGCCCACCGAAGGCAGCGCGGGCCCGCCGAGCATCTCGGACAGCCCGTCGTAGCGCCCGCCGCCGCCCACCGCGGACTGGGAGCCCAGACCGTCGTGGACGAACTCGAAGGTGGTCCGCGTGTAGTAGTCCAGGCCGCGCACCAGCTTGGGGTCGTCCTCGAAGGCAACCCCCGCCTCCGTGATCAGCTCGCGCACCTCCTCGTGGTACGTCTTGCACGCGTCACAGAGGTAGTCACGGAGCAACGGCGCGCCCACCAGCTGCTTCTGCACGTCGTCGCGCTTGTCGTCGAGGACCCGGAGGGGGTTGATCTCGGCGCGGCGCAGCGTGTCCTCGTCCAGGTCCAGGCCGCGCAGGAAGTCCTGGAGGGCGGCCCGGTACACGGGGCGGCACTCCTGGTCGCCCAGCGAGTTCAGCAGGATGCGGAAGTCCCGCAGTCCCAGCGACCGGTAGGCCTGGTCCGCCAGGATGATCAGCTCGGCGTCGAGCGCCGGATCCTCCGCACCGATCGCCTCGGCGCCGACCTGCGAGAAGTGGCGGTAACGGCCCTTCTGGGGACGCTCGTAGCGGTAGTAGGAGCCCGAGTACCAGAGCTTGACGGGGAGGTTGCCGGCCTTGTGCAGGTTGGCCTCCAGCGCGGCGCGCAGTACGGACGCCGTGCCCTCGGGGCGCAGGGCGAGCCGGTCGCCGCCCTTGGTCTCGAAGGCGTACATCTCCTTGGTCACGATGTCGGTGGACTCACCCACACCGCGCGCGAACAGCTCGACGTTCTCGAAGCCGGGCGTCTCGATGTAGCCGTAGCCGGAGTTGCGCAGCGGCGCGGCGATCGCCTCGCGCACGGCGAGGTACTTGGCGCTCTCCGGCGGGATCAGGTCGTAGGTGCCCTTGGGGGCCTTGAAGGTGCTCACGAAAGTCTCTCGTCACATTCCTCGTCGGGGAGCGGGCTCGGCGCCGCGCGCTTGGCGGTCCGCCGCCACCTGCCGCAGATACGGGTTGGTGGCGCGCTCCTGGCCGATGGTCGTCTGGGGGCCGTGGCCGGACAGCACCACGGTCGAGTCGTCGAGCGGCAGGCACACACGGGCCAGCGAGCCGAGCATCTCGTCCATGTCACCGCCGGGCAGGTCGGTGCGTCCGATGGAGCCGGCGAAGAGCAGATCGCCCGAGAAGAAGACCGACGGAATGTCCGCGGACTCGGGCATCTGGAAGGTCACCGACCCCTTCGTATGGCCCGGCGCGTGCGCGACGGACAGCTCCAGACCGGCCAGCTCCAGCCGCGTGCCGTCGGTCAGCGTCCGCACCTCGTCGGGCTCCCCCACGGTCAGCTCGCCCATCAGCGGCATGCCGATGGACCGGCCGAGCGCCCGCTCCGGGTCGCTCATCATGTACCGGTCGTCGGGGTGGATCCAGGCCGGTACGTCGTGGGCGCCGCAGACGGGCACGACCGAGGCCACGTGGTCGATGTGGCCGTGGGTGAGGACGACGGCGACGGGCTTGAGCCGATGCTTCTTGAGTGCGTCCTCGACTCCCTGGGCGGCCTGGTGGCCCGGGTCGATGATCACGCACTCCTCACCGGCGGCGGGGGCGACCAGGTAACAGTTGGTGCCCCAGGCCCCGGCGGGGAACCCGGCAATGAGCACGATCGTCCTTCGTGGTGGCGTACGCGTGATGCCGTACGGGGTGGGTGGCTGTGGATCAGAGCCTACCGGCGCTGCCGATTCCTCAGCTAACCCATATACGGTACGGGGCACACGCAGGCGGTCGGCTCACAAGACGCACGCGTCCCACTTGACGTACGAGACGCATGAGGAGATAACCCGGTGGTCACCCAGGAACAGCGGCGGCGTCAGCTCGCCCGGGAGAAGTTCTTGCGGCAGCAGCAGCGGCGTACGGCCGCGCGGCGCAAGTCACACATGCGCAATACGGTGGTCGCGTCGGTCCTCGGCGTGATCGTCGTCGTCGGTGTGGTGTCGTACGCGACCGGGGTCTTCAAGAACGACGACAAGAAGGCCAACGCGGGCGCGGAGGTCACGCCGAGCGCCTCCCCGACCAGCAAGGCGCCGGACCCGTGCGCCAAGCCCGCCGAAGGCGCGGTGAAGTCGCTGAGCTGGAAGACGGAGCCGGCGATGAGCATCGACAAGTCGGCGGGCTACACGATGAAGCTGGCGACGACCTGCGGCGACATAGACGTCGCGCTGAAGACGGCCGCGGCCCCGCACACGGTGAACTCGTTCGACTTCCTCGCGGGCAAGGGGTTCTTCGACCACACCAAGTGCCACCGGCTCACCACGAACGGCATCTACGTGCTGCAGTGCGGTGACCCGAAGGGCACCGGCAGCGGCGGTCCCGGGTACACGATCCCGGACGAGAACCTGAAGGACACCAGCCTCAAGGGCGGCATCTACCCGGCGGGCACCCTTGCGATGGCGAACCAGTACAACGCCCAGACGAAGCAGGGACGCAACACGGGTGGCAGCCAGTTCTTCCTCGTCTACCAGGACAGTCAGCTACCGGCCGACTACACACCGTTCGGAACTATTTCCAAGTCCGGCCTCACGGTCCTCAAGAAGATCGCCGCGGCCGGAGAGAGCACAGGCCAGGGCGACGGGGCGCCCAACGCGACGGTCGTGATCAACAAGCTGACCGTGGCGAAATCCTGACCGTCAACTGCGAAATTTCGGTCGCGCTGGATGCGGACAGCCGCCGGGCTGGTCGCCTATGTTGGCCGTGACGAAACTGTGGACGATGCCCGGGGGCGCTGAAGCCCCTCGCAGGCATCATGTGGAGGAGGCGCTGTGAGCAGCGACCCGTGGGGCCGCGTCGACGAGACGGGGACCGTGTACGTGCGTACGGCCGACGGCGAGCAGGTCGTCGGTTCCTGGCAGGCCGGCTCCCCTGATGAGGCGCTGGCCTACTTCGAGCGCAAGTACGAAGGCCTGGTTGTCGAGATCGGCCTCCTCGAGCGACGAGTGAAGACCACCGACCTGTCGGCGAAGGACGCCCAGATCGCGATCGACCATATTCGCGAACAGGTGGACGCCCATCACGCGGTCGGCGATCTGGAGGCGCTGAAGAAGCGGCTGGACAAGCTCGTCGAGACGGTCGACGCGCGCCGTGAGGAGCGCAAGGTCCAGCGTGCGAAGCAGTCCGACGAGGCACGGCACTCCAAGGAGGCGCTGGTCGTCGAGGCGGAGGAGCTGGCGCAGAGCGACCAGTGGCGGGCGGCCGGTGAGCGGCTGCGCTCCCTGGTGGACACCTGGAAGGGACTGCCGCGACTCGACCGCAAGTCGGACGACGAGCTGTGGCACCGCTTCTCGCACGCGCGCTCGGCGTTCTCCAAGCGCCGCAAGGCGCACTTCGCCTCGCTGGACGCGCAGCGCGAGGACGCCCGCAAGACCAAGGAGAAGCTGGTCGCGGAGGCCGAGTCGCTCTCCGCCTCCACGGACTGGGGTCCGACGGCGGCGCGTTACCGCGAGCTGATGGCGGACTGGAAGGCCGCGGGCCGCGCCCAGCGTGAGCACGAGGACGATCTGTGGAACCGCTTCCGCGGCGCCCAGGACGTGTTCTTCGCGGCGCGCAGCTCGGTCTTCGCCGAGCGGGACGCCGAGCAGTCGGAGAACCTGAAGCTCAAGGAGGAGCTGGCCGAGGAGGCCGAGAAGCTCGTCCCGGTGCAGGACCTGAAGGCCGCCCGCGCCGCCTTCCGTTCCATCAACGAGCGCTGGGAGGCCATCGGCCACGTGCCGCGTGACGCCCGCCCGAAGGTCGAGGGCCGGATGCACGCGGTGGAGCGGGCTCTGCAGGAGTCCGAGGAGGCCGAGTGGCGCCGGACCAACCCGGAGGCACGCGCGCGTGCCGAGGGTCTGACCGGTCAGCTGCAGGCCGCCGTGGACAAGCTCCAGGGCCAGATCGAGACGGCGCGTGCCGCGGGCAACACTTCGAGGGCCGACAAGCTCCAGAAGGAGCTCGATGGCCGTCAGGCGCTGCTGGACCAGGCGTTGAAGGGTCTGCAGGAGTTCGGCGGCTGAGGCCGGCCGAGGCGGCCGGATTTTCCCGCCACTACGTAGAGGGGCTCCCGTACGGTGTGTACGGGAGCCCCTCTACGTAGTGGCCCGCCGACGGGCCGCGGACGTCAGGACCCGTCGGAGGGCCTGCGCGCCGAGGTCACCCGGTACACGTCGTACACGCCCTCCACGCCCCTGACCGCCTTCAGGACGTGCCCCAGATGCTTGGGATCGCCCATCTCGAAGGTGAAGCGGGAGGTGGCGACGCGGTCGCGGGAGGTCTGGACGGCCGCGGACAGGATGTTGACGTGCTGGTCGGACAGGACGCGGGTGACGTCCGACAGGAGCCGGGAGCGGTCCAGTGCCTCGACCTGGATGGCCACCAGGAAGACCGAGGACTGGGTGGGCGCCCACTCGACCTCGAGGATGCGCTCGGGCTCGCGGGAGAGCGAGTCGACGTTGACGCAGTCGCTGCGGTGCACCGATACGCCGCTGCCCCGGGTGACGAAGCCGATGATCGGGTCTCCGGGGACGGGCGTACAACAGCGGGCGAGCTTGACCCACACGTCGTCGACGCCCTTGACGACGACACCGGGGTCGGCGTTGGAGCGGCGCTTGCGGCCGCGTCCGCGCGCCGGCGGGACGCTCTCGTCGATCTCCTCGGTGGCCGCCTCCTCGCCGCCGAGGGCCTGCACCAGCTTCTGCACGACGCTCTGCGCGGTGACATGGCCCTCGCCGATCGCCGCGTACAGCGAGGAGATGTCGGGGTAGCGCATCTCGTGCGCGAGGGTGACCAGCGAGTCGCCGGTGAGGATGCGCTGGATCGGCAGGTTCTGCTTGCGCATCGCGCGGGCGATGGCGTCCTTGCCCTGCTCGATCGCCTCGTCGCGGCGCTCCTTGGAGAACCAGGCGCGGATCTTGTTGCGGGCGCGTGGGGACTTCACGAAGCCCAGCCAGTCGCGGGAGGGGCCCGCGCCGGCCGCCTTGGAGGTGAAGACCTCCACCAAGTCGCCGTTGTCCAGGGTGGATTCGAGCGGGACGAGGCGTCCGTTGACCCGTGCGCCTATCGTCCGGTGGCCGACCTCCGTGTGGACCGCGTACGCGAAGTCCACCGGTGTCGCGCCGGCCGGAAGCGCTATGACATCACCCTTGGGTGTGAAGACGAAGACCTCGTTGCGGGACAGGTCGAAGCGCAGGGACTCCAGGAACTCGCTCGGGTCCTCGGTCTCCTTCTGCCAGTCGAGCAACTGGCGCAGCCACGCCATGTCGTTGACGGTGTCCTGGCCCGCGCTGCCCTTGGCAGCCCGGGGCACGTCCGTACGGATCTTGGAGGAGCCGGCGACGGTCTCCTGCTTGTACTTCCAGTGCGCGGCGATGCCGTACTCGGCACGGCGGTGCATGTCGAACGTGCGGATCTGGAGTTCGACGGGCTTGCCGTTGGGCCCGATGACCGTCGTGTGCAGCGACTGGTACATGTTGAACTTGGGCATCGCGATGTAGTCCTTGAACCGGCCGGGGACCGGGTTCCATCGCGCGTGCACGGTGCCGAGGGCCGCGTAGCAGTCGCGGACGGTGTCCACGAGGACGCGGATGCCCACCAGGTCGTAGATCTCCGCGAAGTCACGGCCGCGGACGATCATCTTCTGGTAGACGGAGTAGTAGTGCTTCGGGCGGCCGGTGACCGTCGCCTTGATGCGGGCGGCGCGCAGGTCGCCCTGGACCTCGTCGGTCACTATGGCGAGGTACTCGTCGCGCTTGGGGGCGCGCTCGGCGACCAGGCGCACGATCTCGTCGTACATCTTGGGGTAGAGGATCGCGAAGGCGAGGTCCTCCAGCTCCCACTTGATGGTGTTCATGCCCAGGCGGTGGGCGAGCGGCGCGTAGATCTCGAGGGTCTCGCGCGCCTTCTTCTCCTGCTTCTCGCGCTTGAGGTAGCGCATGGTGCGCATGTTGTGCAGGCGGTCGGCGAGCTTGATGACCAGGACGCGGGGGTCCTTGGCCATGGCCACGACCATCTTGCGGACGGTCTCGGCCTGCGCGGCCTCGCCGAACTTGACCTTGTCGAGCTTGGTGACGCCGTCGACGAGCAGGGCGACCTGATCGCCGAAGTCGCGCTTGAGCGTGTCCAGGCCGTACTCGGTGTCCTCGACGGTGTCGTGCAGGAGACCGGCCATCAGCGTGGCGGGGTCCATGCCCAGCTCCGCCAGGATCGTCGTGACGGCGAGCGGATGCGTGATGTACGGGTCGCCGCTCTTGCGCTTCTGGCCGCGGTGCCAGCGCTCGGCGACCTGGTAGGCCTTCTCGATCTGCCGCAGCGTCGACGTCTCGATCTTCGGGTCGTTGCTGCGCACTATCCGCAGCAGCGGCTCCAGGACCGGGTTGTACGGGTTCGAGCGCTGCACGCCGAGCCGGGCCAGGCGGGCGCGGACGCGGTTGGAGGAGGAGCTGGGGCGGCCGGACGGGGCGGCCGCGGAACGGACCGCCGGGGTGTTCGCGGGGCGCTCGGGAGAAGCCGGCTTGGGGCGTGGCTGCTCGGCCGCCTTGTCGTCGGGCACGGACTGGGCGTGCTCGACCGGCCCGCTCGTGGCGTTCTTGGCGGGCGTCGCCGCGGGGGCCGAGGCAGGCTCGGGCTTGGCGGCGGTGAGTGGCTGGGCCTCGTCTGGCAAGAGGGCTCCTCGTGCGCGTTCCGGGTCCCCCGGTCAGGCTCCGGAAACCCCATGGTAGCGATCCTGGGCGTCGGGCTCGCTTTCGGCCGCTGGGACGGCCTCGTAACAGGAGCAACGCGAGAGGCGGGCTCCGGATTCCTCCGGGCCCGCCTCCGCAGTGTCCTACGGGTGTCTCAGGGCCTTCCCAGGCCTTTCCCGGGGTTTCCCCCAGGTGTCGCGACCGCGGCCCTCAGACCTTGAGGAGCGCCTCCAGCGGAGCGCCCGCGAGAGCGGGCTCCAGACGGCCGCGGCCGCCCAGGAAACCGAGCTCCATCAGCACGGCGACGCCCGCGACCTCGGCACCCGCCCGGCGGATGAGCTGAAGCGAGGCCTCGGCGGTGCCGCCGGTGGCGAGGACGTCGTCGACGACCAGGACGCGGTCGCCCCCGCTCAGGTCCTCGGCGTGCACCTCGATCTCGGCGGAGCCGTACTCCAGGTCGTACGACTGCGACAGGGTCGCTCCGGGGAGCTTGCCCGCCTTGCGTACGGGGATGAAGCCGATCCCGGCGCGGACGGCGACGGGGGCGCCGAGGATGAAGCCGCGGGCCTCCAGACCGACGATCTTCGTGGCCTCGGCGCGCACGGCGATCTCCGCCAGGGCGTCGGTGAGCGCCGTGAAGGCCGCCGGGTCCGCCAGGAGCGGGGTGATGTCCTTGAACATCACACCCGGCTCCGGGTAGTCGGCCACGTCGCGGATACGGCTGAGCAGCAGCGTCGTGATGTCCGTGAGCTCGGTCATCGGCGCTTCCCCGAGGGTCGGCCACGGCCCCGGTTGCGGGACGCGGGCTGGTTGCGCGGGCCGACGACCATGGGCGCGTCGTCCTCCGGCTCGTCGTCCAGCATCACGTTGGTGACCTCGGTCTCCAGAGGCTCGCCCTTGGCGGCGGCCTGGGCCCGCTTGGCGAGGACGCGCTTCCTGAGGGCCTTCATCTGCGGCTCGCGCTCCTTGAGGTCGGCGACGAGCGGCGTGGCGATGAAGATCGAGGAGTACGCACCGGCCGCGAGGCCGACGAACAGCGAGAGCGAGATGTCGTTGAGCATGCCGGCGCCGAGGACACCGCCACCGATGAACAGCAGGCCGGCGACCGGCAGCAGCGCGACCACCGTGGTGTTGATCGAACGGACCAGGGTGCCGTTGATCGAGCGGTCGGCGATCTCGCTGTACGTGTAGCGGGTCTGCTTGGTGATGTCCTTCGTCTGCTCCTTGAGGCTGTCGAAGACGACGACCGTGTCGTAGAGCGAGTAACCGAGGATGGTGAGCAGACCGATCACGGTGCCCGGGGTGACCTCGAAGCCGACCAGGGCGTAGATGCCGACCGTGATCGTGATGTCGTGGATCAGGGCCACGAGCGCGGCCACGGCCATGCGCCACTCGAACGCGATCGCCAGGTAGATCACGACGAGGACCATGAAGATCGCCAGGCCCTCCCAGGCCTTGTTGGCGATCTGGTCACCCCAGCTGGGGCCGACCAGGTCCGCGTTGATCGACTCCGGGTTGACGTTCAGGTCCTTGGCGAGGTCGTCCTTGATCTTGTCGGACTTGTCCGTGTCGATGCCGGCGACCTGGATGCGCAGTCCGCCGTTGCCGAGCTTCTGGACGACCGCGTCGTGGCCGGACGAGTCCTGCGCGTACGTCTCGGCCTGGGCCACCGAGACGCTGGTCTTCCCGGTGGTGAAGACGGCGCCGCCCTGGAACTCGATGCCCATGTTCAGGCCGCGCACCGTCAGGCCGAGGATGGCCGTGATGGTGATCAGGATCGAGATGCCGTACCAGATCTTGCGCTTGCCGACGAAGTCGTAGCCGATCTCGCCGCGGTGGAGCCGGGCGCCGAGGGTGCCGAGTTTCGACATCTCACGCCTCCTTCGGGTCGACGGGGGCGGAGGGACGGCGCGTACGGCGCAGCGGGGGCTTGGCGCCCAGGGCCTTGGGGTCGAGGCCGGACCACTTGCTGCCGCTCGCGTAGAACTTCCGGCGGGCGAGGAGCGTCATCAGCGGCTTGGTGAAGAAGAACACGACGACCACGTCGAGCACCGTGGTCAGACCGAGCGTGAAAGCGAAGCCCTGGACCTTGCCGACGGTGACGATGAAGAGCACCGCGGCGGCGAGGAACGACACGAAGTCGGAGACCAGGATGGTGCGCCGGGCGCGCGGCCAGGCACGCTCGACGGCCGGGCGCAGGGAGCGGCCCTCGCGGATCTCGTCCCGGATGCGTTCGAAGAACACGATGAACGAGTCCGCTGTGATTCCGATCGCGACGATCGCACCACAGACCGCGGGCAGGTTCAGCGCGAAGCCGATGGTGGGACCGAGCAGCGCCATGATCACGTACGTGAGGGCGCCCGAGACCAGCAGGGAGGGGATGGCGATGATCGACAGGCCCCGGTAGTAGACCACCAGGTAGATGACGACCAGGCCGAGGCCGATGGCGCCCGCGATCAGACCGGCGTGCAGCTGCTCGCCGCCGAGCGCGGCGGTCACCGTGGTGACGCTCGACTCCTTGAAGTCGAGCGGCAGCGAGCCGTACTTCAGCATGTTCGCCAGGCTCTGCGCCTCGGTCTGGTCGAAGCTGCCGGAGATCTCCGCGTTGCCGCCGGTCAGCGCCTGGTTGACGAACGGGTCGGAGACGACATCACCGTCGAGGACGATCGCGAACTGGTTCTGCGGGGACTGGTTCTGCGCGAGCTTGCCGGTGATGTTGGCGAACTTCTTGGAGCCACCGGAGGTGAACTCCATGGTGACCTTCCAGCCCGCCGCGCTCTGGGTGTCGAAGACGGCCGCGGCGCTCTTGATGTCCGTGCCCTTGACCTCGGCGGGGCCGAGGACGTACTTCTGCCACTGGCCCGAGGAGTTCTTGCCGCACGCCACGGTGGGGTCGGTTTCCTTGGAGCCTTCGCCGGCCTTGGCGCGCTGCGCCTTGTCCGTGCAGTCGAGCGCGGTGTACTGGGCCTGGAGCTTGGTGGCCGCGGCACTGGCGCTCGCGCTGCTGCTCGCCGACGGCGAGGCGCTGGAGGAGGCCGAAGGACTGGCCGAGGAGCTCGCGGAGCTGCTCGCGGACGGCGTGGAGTCGGCCTTCAGGGCGTCGGTGACCGCACGGCCCTGGGAGGTGGCGGAGGACGTCGGGCTCGCGGAGCTCGACGAGGTCGCCTTCTCGGTGGCCTTGTCCGTCGCCTTCGAGGAGGAGCTGCTCGAGGCGCTGGGCGAGGGGCTGGCCGACGCGGCCGAACCGGAGACCTCGGTGGCCAGGACCGGACGGAAGTAGAGCTTCGCGGTGGTGCCGACCTGGTCCCGGGCCTCCTTGGAGTTCGTGCCCTTGGGGATGTTGACAATGATGTTGTCGGATCCCTGGGTCTGCACCTCGGCCTCAGAGACGCCGAGACCGTTGACACGGCGGTTCATGATGTCGACCGCGGTGTTCATGTTGGTCTTGTTGATCGCGTTCGGCTGGCCCGGCTCGTTCTTCGCCGTGAGCGTGATGCTCGTGCCGCCGGCGAGGTCGATGCCGAGACGCGGGGTGGGATGCCCGGAGAGGAACATCCCCCCCGTGAGCGCCGCGATGGCGATCAGGATGAAGGCCAGCGAGCGCCCCGGCCTGCTCTGGGCGCTCGCGCTCCGGCCCTTCTTCGGTGCTGCCACCTTCTCGTACTCCCTCTCGGGCCGCCGTGCGCGGGGTCAGCGCGTGGGCGGCCATGACATGGTGTCGGGATTCCGTGCGAAAACGCAGGTCCCGGAGGTGCGGAGCGCAAGCGGATCGCGCCGCGTCCCCGGGGCGTGACTACTTCGCGTCGGACTCGCCGTCGGTCTTCTTCGGCTCTGCTTCGTCGGCCTCGTCGGCCTTCGCCTCGGCGGGCTTGTCGGACGGCTCGGCGGCCACGTCCTTCTTGCCGAGGTCGAGGGGCTTGTCGTCGGAGGCGTCGGAAGAGGCGTCGGCGGCGGGCTCGTCGGTCTCGGTGAGGGAGGAGGCGTCGTCGGGAACAACCGACCCGTCCGCATCCAGGTCGTGCTCGGCGCCGTGGACGATGCGGTTGTACTCGTCGTCGGAAAGCACGGCGCCGATCGCGTTCTTCGCAAACAGCAGGTCGACGCCCGGGCCGGCGTCAAGGAGGACCGAGTCCTCGTTGACCTCCTTGACAGTGGCGTACATGCCACCGATCGTGCGCACGCCGGAGCCGGGCTGCATCTCATTGCGCATGGAAGCGGCCTGCTGCTGCTTCTTCTTGGCCGACCGGGTCATCAGGAACATGGCCCCGATGAGCACGATGAACGGGAGGAGGGTCACGAGACTCACGGGTCGGAACTTCCTTCTTCGACCGCGATGGTGAGCGGCCTGCTGGATGGGGGTATGTATGCCGTCGACAAGGGCGGCATCGGCGGAGTCTAAGCGAGTCCGCACTCAGGGAACAACGCTCAGCATGGCACCGGGGTTCCTGACCCCGCGAGTGCCCGCGCCGTCACGCCCCGAACAGGTCCCCTTGTCCGTTTCCCCCCGCTGACTGGCGCGGCGGCGTCAGACCGAGATGGGCCCATGCGGCCGGGGTCGCCACCCGGCCGCGCGGTGTACGGGCGAGCAGTCCCTCCCGTACGAGGAAGGGCTCGGCGACCTCCTCGACGGTCTCGCGCTCCTCCCCCACCGCGACCGCGAGCGTGGACAGACCGACCGGACCGCCGCCGAACAGCTTGAGCAGGGCCTCCAGGACACCGCGGTCGAGCCGGTCGAGACCGCGGGCGTCGACCTCGTAGACCTTGAGCGCGGCCGCGGCGATCTCGCGCGTGATGATCCCGTCCGCCTTGACCTGCGCGTAGTCCCGGACGCGGCGCAGCAGACGGTTGGCGATACGGGGCGTGCCGCGGGAGCGCCCCGCGATCTCGGCGGCGCCTTCCGAGCCGATCTCCACGTCGAGGAGATTCGCGGAGCGGTGGATGACGCGCTGGAGCTCCGCGGGCTCGTAGAACTCCATGTGCGCGGTGAAGCCGAAGCGGTCGCGCAGCGGGGGCGGCAGCAGACCCGCGCGCGTGGTGGCGCCGACCAGCGTGAACGGCGGCAGCTCCAGCGGGATCGCGGTGGCGCCGGGGCCCTTGCCGACGATCACGTCGACGCGGAAGTCCTCCATCGCCATGTAGAGCATCTCCTCGGCGGGCCGGGACATGCGGTGGATCTCGTCCAGGAACAGCACCTCGCCCTCCTGGAGCGAGGAGAGGATCGCCGCCAGGTCACCGGCATGCTGGATGGCCGGGCCGCTGGTGATGCGGATGGGGGCGCCCATCTCGGCGGCGATGATCATCGAGAGGGTGGTCTTGCCGAGGCCGGGGGCGCCGGAGAGCAGCACGTGGTCGGCGGTGGCGCCGCGCGCGCGGGCGGCGCGCAGGACGAGGTCGAGCTGCTCGCGGACCTTCTCCTGACCGATGAACTCGTCCAGGTCCTTGGGGCGCAGGGCCGCCTCGACGGCCTGGTCCTCACGGTCGGCGGACGCGCCGACGAGCCGCTCGGCGTCGCTCTCGTCGGTCGTGTCGTCCCAGTTCACTGAAGTTCTCCTAGCCGTGGCATGCCGGCTGTGTCATCCGGTCGGGGATCCCGGGGGGCGCTCCCCGGGAAGACACAGCATGCACGTGTGCCTCGCGGTCTGTGGTCGGGCGGCCGGTGGTTCAGCGGGCGCGGTTGAGGGTCTGGAGGGCGGCCTTGAGCAGCTGGCCCACCTGGGGTGTGCCCTCGGCGGCCTCGGCCTGCGGGGCGACGGCGGAGACGGCCTCGTCGGCCTCGCGCGTGGCGTACCCGAGGCCGATCAGCGCGGCGTGCAACTGGTCGCGCCAGCCGGTGCTGACCGGGGCGCCGATGCCGGTGCGTGTGCCGAGGGGCTCGCCGAGCCGGTCCTTGAGCTCCAGCAGGAGCTTCTGGGCTCCCCTCTTGCCGATGCCGGGTACGGCCGTGAGCGTCTTCTCGTCACCCGTGGCGATCGCGCGGCGCAGGGCGTCGGGCGAGTGCGTGGCGAGCATGGCCTGCGCGAGGCGCGGGCCGACACCGCTGGCGGTCTGGAGCAGCTCGAAGGTCCCCCGCTCGTCGTCGTCCGCGAAGCCGTACAGCGTCAGGGAGTCCTCACGCACGACGAGGGAGGTGGCGAGCTTGGTCTGCTGTCCCATCCGGAGCCCGGAGAGCGTATTGGGCGAGCACTGGACGGCGATGCCGATGCCGCCGACCTCGACGACCGCGGAGTCCGGGGCGAGGGCGGCGACCGGGCCGCTGACGAAGGCGATCATGCGGTACGGCCTTTCGAAGCGTGCTGCGATGCGGGTTTCGACGCGTGCGGGGCGGCGGCCTGCTGGAGCCGGTTCTGCGCGACGGCCTGCTGGAGCCGGTTCTGCGCGGGGGCGCGCCAGATGTGACAGATGGCGAGGGCGAGGGCGTCCGCGGCGTCGGCAGGCTTGGGCGGCGCGTCGAGCCTGAGCAGCCTGGTGACCATGGCACCGACCTGGGCCTTGTCCGCCCGTCCGCTGCCGGTGACGGCGGCCTTGACCTCGCTCGGGGTGTGCAGGGCGACCGGGAGGCCGCGGCGGGCGGCGCAGAGCATGGCGACGGCGCTGGCCTGGGCCGTGCCCATCACCGTCCGCACGTTGTGCTGGCTGAACACCCGCTCCACGGCGACGGCTTCGGGCTCGTAGTCGTCGAGCCACTGCTCGATGCCCTGCTCGATGGCGACGAGGCGCAGGCCCAACTCGGCGTCCACCGGAGTGCGTACGACTCCGACGCCGCGCATGGTCAGGGGCCGGCCCGCGACACCTTCGACCACCCCGACACCGCATCGGGTCAGTCCCGGGTCAACGCCCAGCACCCGCACCCCAACCCCCCCTTTTGCGGCTGAGCCGCCGCCGCTCTCGCGGAAGTGGCTGATCGCCATCGTGGTTCCTCGATTGATGGTTGCGGTCCCGATGGACTGCGATCATCATCCGTCCCCGACAGGCTAACCGCTGCCACTGACAACGACGGCGGGCCGGCAGGACGTGTCCCGCGGGCCCGCCGAAATGAATCCTTGGCAGCTCAGGCGTCGACCTTGGCCATCACGTCGTCGCTCACGTCGAAGTTGGCGAAGACGTTCTGCACGTCGTCGCTGTCCTCCAGGGCGTCGATCAGCTTGAAGATCTTCCGGGCGCCCTCTTCGTCGAGCTCGACCTGCATGGTCGGGACGAAGTTGGCCTCGGCGGAGTCGTAGTCGACGCCGGCGTCCTGGAGGGCCGTGCGGACCGCGACCAGGTCGGTGGCCTCGGAGATGACCTCGAAGGACTCGCCGAGGTCGTTGACCTCTTCGGCACCCGCGTCGAGCACGGCACCCAGGACGTCGTCCTCGGTCAGCTCGCCCTTGGGGACGATGACGACGCCCTTGCGGTTGAAGAGGTACGAGACGGAGCCCGGGTCGGCCATGTTGCCGCCGTTGCGCGTCATGGCGACGCGGACGTCCGAGGCGGCGCGGTTGCGGTTGTCGGTGAGGCACTCGATGAGCACCGCGACACCGTTCGGCCCGTAACCCTCGTACATGATCGTCTCGTAGTCGGCGCCACCGGCCTCGAGACCGGCGCCGCGCTTGACCGCGGAGTCGATGTTCTTGTTCGGGACCGAGCTCTTCTTGGCCTTCTGGATGGCGTCGAACAGCGTCGGGTTGCCGCCCGGGTCGGCGCCACCGGTGCGGGCCGCGACCTCGATGTTCTTGATCATCTTCGCGAAGAGCTTGCCGCGCTTGGCGTCGATCACGGCCTTCTTGTGCTTCGTCGTAGCCCATTTAGAGTGGCCGGACATCTGCCTGTCTCCTTCGCGTAACCCATCCTGTACGAACTCCCCCGGACCTTGAGGATCTGGGGGACCCCCAGATCCTACAAGGACTCCGGTATCCGGTTCGCGCGCACCATGTCGACGAACAGGCCGTGCACGCGGTGGTCGCCGGTCAGTTCCGGGTGGAACGACGTGGCGAGAGCGGTGCCCTGACGTACGGCGACGATGTGCCCCTCGTGCTCGGCGAGCACTTCGGCCGCGGCGCCCACGGACTCGACCCAGGGGGCGCGGATGAAGACGCCCTCTACAGGATCGCCCTCGACGCCCCGGACGTCGACCGCCGCTTCGAAGGACTCGTTCTGACGTCCGAAGGCGTTGCGGCGCACGATCATGTCGATGCCGCCGATCGTCTCCTGGCCCGAGCGCGGGTCGAGGATCTTGTCGGCGAGCATGATCATGCCGGCGCAGGTGCCGTAGACCGGCATGCCTCCGCGCACGCGCGCGCGGAGGGGCTCCATCATGCCGAACAGGACGGCCAGCTTGGAGATGGTGGTGGACTCGCCGCCGGGGATGACCAGGCCGTCCACCTCGGCGAGCTCCTCGGGACGCCGCACCGGCCTGGCCACGGCGTCCGCCGAGGCCAGGGCGATGAGGTGCTCCCGTACGTCGCCCTGGAGTGCCAGGACGCCTATGACAGGTGCGTCAGTCATGTACGTGATGCCTTTGTCCGGTCTCTGGTGTCCGGCCTCTTACCAGCCGCGGTTGGCGTAGCGCTCGGTCTCGGGGAGGGTGTCGCAGTTGATGCCGACCATGGCCTCGCCCAGGTTGCGGGAGGCGTCCGCGATGATCTTCGGGTCGTCGTAGAAGGTGGTCGCCTTCACGATGGCGGCGGCGCGCTTGGCCGGGTCGCCGGACTTGAAGATGCCGGAGCCCACGAAGACGCCCTCGGCGCCGAGCTGACGCATGAGAGCGGCGTCGGCGGGGGTCGCGACACCACCGGCGGAGAACAGCACGACCGGGAGCTTGCCGAGCTCGGCGACCTCCTTGACCAGCTCGTACGGGGCGCGCAGGTCCTTGGCGGCGGCGTACAGCTCGTTGTTGTCGAAGCCGCGCAGCCGGGCGATCTCGTTCTTGATCTGGCGCAGGTGCCGGACGGCCTCGACGACGTTGCCGGTGCCGGCCTCGCCCTTGGAGCGGATCATGGCGGCGCCCTCGGCGATGCGGCGCAGGGCCTCGCCGAGGTTGGTGGCACCGCAGACGAAGGGGGTCGTGAAGGCCCACTTGTCGGAGTGGTTGACCTCGTCGGCCGGGGTGAGGACCTCGGACTCGTCGATGTAGTCGACACCGAGGGACTGGAGGACCTGGGCCTCGACGAAGTGGCCGATGCGGGACTTGGCCATGACGGGGATGGAGACCGCGTCGATGATCTCCTCGATCATGTTCGGGTCCGACATACGGGCCACGCCGCCGTCCTTGCGGATGTCGGCAGGCACCCGCTCCAGGGCCATGACGGCCACGGCGCCGGCGTCCTCGGCGATCTTCGCCTGCTCGGCGTTGACCACGTCCATGATCACGCCGCCCTTGAGCTGCTCCGCCATGCCGCGCTTGACGCGGGCGGTGCCGGTTGCGGTGTTCTCGGCGGACTGGGCGGTGTTGGAGAGCGTGCTGGACACGGGTTGACCTCACTCGGTGAAAGAGGGTTTCTGCAGCACCGAGGAAACGTGAGTGGACCAGTCCACAGCAAGGGCCAATGGGGAGCCGGTGGATCCTTTTTGCCCCCGCCGCCCCTGCCCGTCCAATCCCCGGGGGCTCCGCCCCAGCCCCCGCGTAGGCCTGAACGGCCTCGTCCTCAAACGCCGGACAGGCTGGAAGAAGCGGGCCGACCGGGGCGGGGGGATGGACGGGGGCGGGTGGGGCATCGGCCTTCGACCTCGGCCTCAAACGCCGAACGGGCTGAAGAAACGGGCTGGTCGGGGTGGGTGGGGATGCGGGGCGAAGCTCCGCCTCAGGGGCGCGGGGAACCGCGCGACCAGCCCCCACCGGCCATCGGCCAAAAGACAACGGGCAGGCGGGGATCCGGGGCGCAGCCCTGCCCGAGGGGCGCGGGGAACCGCGCGCTCGACCCCCACCGGCCCGCAGCCCCGGAGCAACACCCACCCGCGGCCGAAATCAACCCCCGTCGTCAGGTCGTGGGGCGGTCCGCCAGGGCGGTGGGCGGCTCGTCGTCCATTTCGAAGGCCATGGGGAAGGGCGCATGACCGGCAAGGCGGAACCAGCGGACCTTGCGGTGGCGACGAAGAGCGCGGGCGGCACGTACCGCGTCGTTGTGGAACCGCCGAGCCATCGGCACCCGCCGCACCGCCTGCGCCAGCTCGGTCGCCGCCGCGTCACCACCTGGCGCCTCCCGCACCGCCTCCACCTGCTGCACCTCTCCGAAGACGGCTCGCAGGGCCTGGCTGAGGTCGCTCTCGGCCACCTCGCGCTGCTCCTCCTCCGCCTGCCGCGCGGCATGCGCGGCCTCGTAGAGCACGATCGAGGCGGCGGGATCGAGCACCCCGGAGGTCGCCAGCTCCTGGGCGACCGAGGCACGGCGCAACAACTGCGCGTCGAGCGCGGCGCGGGCGGCGTCGATCCGGGCGTGCAGCCGGTCGAGACGCCCCGCGGTCCAGCTCAGGTAGAGGCCGATCGCGAGGAGGCCGACGAGGATCCAGATGAGGGTTGCGGTCACGGGCGGCAAGGCTACCCGGGTGTGGTCACCCCTCCCCCACGTCCCAACTGCCCTACCGCTCCGCGTCCGTCACATGGCCGGTCGCCCGCACGAAGTCCGCGAACCGGGCGTTGGTGACGGCGTAACGTCGATCCGGAACGGCTCGGCGCGCACCGTACGGACCGGTCCTTCGCCGTCCTCCGGGTAGCCCTCGCCGAAGGCGTCGCCCATGCGGAACTCGCCGCCCGGCAACGTGACGGCGGCGGCGTCGGGCGCGGGACGGGGACGAGGAGGCCCAGGACGGTCGCCCCCGCGCTTGCCGGGGCGCAGTACCGGTACGGAGAGTCGGAAAAGCGAACTGGCCTCCCCGTGCGCACCGGCCTCCCCGCGCGCTGGTTCGCAGCACGCCCCTCCCCCGCCCGGCGTCGGCGTGTCCCGCACGCTCAGTCCCGGGCCAGTCCGAACCGCGCCCGCAGCCCCGTCCGTTCGTCCGCTGCGACCGCCGCCGCGCCGTCCGTGACCGTCTCATAGACGGACAGGATGTCCGCACCGACGGTCGACCAGTCGAAGCGCCGTACGTGGGCGCTGCCCCGCGCGCGGAGTTCGGCCCGGCGCTCGGGGTCACCGAGCAGGCGCAGGGCCGCGGCTGCCAGGTCGTCCGCGTCCTCGTTGGCGAAGAGTTCGCCGGCCGCGCCCTGGTCGAGGACCTGCGCGAAGGCGTCGAGGTCGGAGGCCAGCACCGGCGCGCCCGCCGACATCGCCTCCACGAGGATGATGCCGAAACTCTCGCCGCCGGTGTTGGGCGCCACGTACACGTCGATGCTGCGCAGGAAGCGGGCCTTGTCCTCGTCGCTCACCATGCCGAGGAACTCGACGCGCGAGCGCATCTCGGCGGGCAGGGACTCGACGGCCTCCTCCTCGTCACCGCGTCCGGCGACCAGGAGCCGGGTCCCCGGGCGCTCGGCGAGGATCTTGGGCAGGGCCTTCATGAGGACGGGCAGTCCCTTGCGGGGCTCGTCGATGCGACCGACGAAGCCGAGGGTCTCGCCCTGCCACTCGGGCTTGGGCTTGGCGCGGGCGAAGAAGTCGACGTCGACGCCGTTCGGGATGACGACCGCGTCGCCGCCCAGGTGCTCGACGAGGGTGCGGCGGGCGTACTCGCTCACCGCGATCCGCGCGCTGATCTTCTCCAGGGCCGCCTGGAGGATCGAGTACGCGGCGACCATGGCCCGCGAGCGCGGGTTGGAGGTGTGGAAGGTGGCGACGATGGGGCCCTGCGCGGCCCAGCACGCGAGCAGGCCGAGGGAGGGCGAGGCCGGCTCGTGGATGTGGATCACGTCGAAGGTCCCGTCGTGCAGCCAGCGCCGCACCCGGGCCGCCGACAGGAAGCCGAAGTTCAGGCGCGCCACGGAGCCGTTGTAGGGCACCGGGACCGCGCGGCCCGCCGAGACGACGTACGGCGGCAGCGGTGTCTCGTCGTCCGCGGGGGCGAGCACGGAGACCTCGTGTCCGCGGCGGATGAGGTGTTCGGCCAGGTCACGGATGTGGAACTGGACGCCGCCCGGCACGTCCCAGGAGTAGGGGCAGACGATGCCGATCCTCACGGAGTCCTCTTCTCGGAATCCCTCTGGACGTTGTCAGGATCCTTGTTGTCAGGATTTCCGCTGCCAGAATCCCTGTTGTCAGGATCCTTCCCGGGATCGAGGTCCTTGAGCCACAAGCGCTGCAGCATGTGCCAGTCCTCCGGATGTTCGGCGATACCCGTGGCGAAGGCGTCGGCCAGCGCCTGTGTCATGACAGACGTCTTCTCGGCCCGGGTGCCTGCCTCGGGGACCTCGACGGGGGGATGCACACGGCCCTGCATCACGGGTGAGTCGTCGTACCAGAGCGTGACCGGCAGCAGGACGGCTCCGGTCTGCTGGGCGAGCAGCGCCGGGCCCGCGGGCATCCGGGTCGTCTCGCCGAAGAACTCCACCTCGACGCCCGAGGCCGACAGATCACGCTCGGCGACCAGGCAGATCAGTCCGCCGTCCCGCAGCCGCCGGGCCAGCGTGCCGAACGCGGTGCCGCCGCTGTGCGGCAGGACCTCCATGCCGAGGCCCTCGCGATAGGCGACGAAACGGTCGTACAGCGATTCCGGCTTGAGGCGCTCGGCGACGGTCGTGAACGGGGTTTCCAGCTTGGTGGTGACCCAGGCGCCGGCGAGGTCCCAGTTGCCCATGTGCGGCAGGGCCAGGATGACGCCCTGGTCGGAGGCGAGCCCGTCCGTCAGATGGTGCACGTCCTTGCAGTCGAAGCCCGTCCGCACGCGCTCCTCGCTCCAGGCGGGGAGGCGGAAGGACTCCATCCAGTAGCGCAGGTACGAGCGCATGCCCGCCCGGGAGAGCTCGGCGAGCCGCTCCGGGGTCGCGTCGGGCAGCACGCGCGCGTAGTTGCTCTCCAGCCGTTTTACGCCCTTGCCGCGCCGCTTCCAGGCGATGTCCGCGATGGTGCGGCCCAGGCGCACCGCGACCGGCTCCGGGAGCTTCTTGACGGTGCTCCAGCCGAGTGCGTACGCCCCGTCCACCAGCCTCTCCTGGAGAGTGGTCACGATGTGGCCCCGCTGTTGTGCGCCGCGGCCGCGGCGTCCGCCTCCGCGGACTCCCGGCGCACCGTGACCACGCGCTGGATCAGCGTGACCAGGCTGCCGACGGCGACGATCCACAGCGCGACGGGCAGCAGCCACTGGATGCCGGGCACCCCGAACTTGTGCAGCCCCGCGAGGCCCGCCGCGACCAGGGAGATCACCAGGCGCTCGGCGCGCTCGACCAGGCCGTTGACGGCGACGGGCAGGCCGATCGACTCGCCGCGGGCCTTGGTGTACGAGACCACCTGGCCGCTGGCCAGGCAGAAGATCGAGACGGCACACAGGGCGTTGTTGTCGCCGCTGCCCGCGTACCAGAGCGCGAATCCGCCGAAGATCGCGCCGTCGGCGACCCGGTCGAGCGTGGAGTCCAGGAAGGCGCCCCAGCGGCTGGAGCGGCCGAGCTGGCGCGCCATGTTGCCGTCGACCAGGTCGGAGAAGACGAAGAGCGTGATGACGATCGTTCCCCAGAAGAACTCTCCCCGGGGGTAGAAGACCAGCGCGCCCGCCATGACTCCGGCCGTACCCAGGAGGGTGACCGTGTCGGGGCTTACCCCCCGACGGATGAGAAACGCGGCGAACGGTGTGAGGACACGCGTGAAGAATGCACGCGCGTACTTGTTCAGCATGGCCTTCCCGAGGGTCGGTGTCGCCGCGCGGCCCCTGCTGGCCACCGGCTGGCCCATCGTAGCCAGGCGCGCGCTTGTGCGACGGCCGGGCACCCGCACCCCGTGTCACGGTGGGATGCCGTCGATGTCACGACGGGATCGCGTCCCCCGTATGGACGCACCGTGACGCGAGTGCAAAGCTCGAAGACACCGCGGGCGTCATCGGAGCCGCACCGCACGCGGATCCGTATGCCCGCGCCCGAAGTGACCTCACCGTGCACGGGAGGCAAGGCCATGGGCGACAAGGCGAACGCACACCCCGGAGCCGCCGGCAGGGCTACAGCGGCCGACCACCCCGCGTCCGTACGGAATGTGGTGCTGGTCGGCCACAGCGGATCCGGCAAGACGACATTGGTGGAAGCTCTCGCGCTGACGGCGGGAGCAGTGAACCGGGCGGGCAGGGTGGAGGACGGCACCGCCGTCTCCGACTACGACGAGATCGAGCACCGGCAGCAGCGCTCGGTGCAGCTCTCCCTGGTACCCGTCGACTGGGACGGATACAAGATCAACATCATCGACACCCCCGGATACGCCGATTTCGTCGGGGAACTCAGGGCCGGTCTGCGCGCCGCGGACGCGGCCCTTTTCGTCGTCTCGGCCTCGGACGGGGTGGACGGCTCGACCCGGATGGTGTGGGAGGAGTGCGCGGCGGTCGGCATGCCGCGCGCCATCGTGATCACGCACCTCGAGTCGGCGCGCGCCGATTTCGACGACATGACACGGATCTGCGCCGAGGCCTTCGGCGCGGACGACCCCGACGCCGTACTGCCGCTGTACCTGCCACTGCACGGCGCGGAGGGAGCCGACGGGCACGCCCCTGTCACCGGGCTGATCGGGCTCCTCACCCAGCGGCTGTTCGACTACTCCTCCGGGGAGCGCAAGGAGGCCGAGCCGGGACCGGAGCAGCTGCCGCTGATCGAGGAGGCGCGCAACCGGCTGATCGAGGGGATCATCGCCGAGAGCGAGGACGAGACCCTCATGGACCGCTATCTCGGCGGCGAGCAGATCGACGTCAAGACGCTCGTGCAGGACCTGGAGCGGGCCGTGGCGCGCGGGGCCTTCTTCCCGGTCCTGGCGGCCGCGCCCGCCGCCGAGGGCGCCCGTCAGGGGCTCGGCACCGTCGAGCTCCTGGAACTCGTCACGGGCGGCTTCCCGACCCCGCTGGAGCGCCCGGCGCCCACCGTGACGACACCTGAGGGTCAGGAACGCGAGGTCAAGGCCTGCGATCCGAACGGGCCGCTGGTCGCAGAGGTCGTGAAGACGGCCAGCGACCCCTATGTGGGCCGGGTCTCCCTCGTCCGCGTCTTCTCGGGCACCCTGCGCCCCGACGAGACCGTGCACGTCTCCGGGCACGGGCTCGCCGACCGCGGGCACGAGGACCACGACGTCGACGAGCGTGTCGGCGCCCTGTCCGCGCCGTTCGGCAAACAGCAGCGCTCCCTGACGCACTGCATCGCGGGCGACCTGGCCTGCGTGGCGAAGCTCAACCGGGCCGAGACCGGCGACACGCTCTCGGCCAAGGACGACCCGCTGCTGATGGAGCCCTGGCAGATGCCGGACCCGCTGCTGCCGCTCGCCATCCAGGCACACAGCAAGGCCGACGAGGACAAGCTCTCGCAGGGCCTGGGCCGGCTGGTCGCCGAGGACCCCACCATGCGCCTGGAACAGAACCAGAACACCCACCAGGTCGTCCTGTGGTGCCTGGGCGAGGCCCACGCCGATGTCGCCCTGGAGCGGCTGCGCAACCGGTACGGCGTCCAGGTCGACGTGGTCCCGCACAAGGTCTCCCTGCGGGAGACGTTCGCGGACAAGGCCGCGGGCCGCGGCCGCCATGTGAAGCAGTCCGGCGGGCACGGGCAGTACGCGATCTGCGAGATCGAGGTCGAACCCCTCCCCAACGGCTCGGGCATCGAGTTCGTGGACAAGGTCGTCGGCGGGGCCGTGCCCCGGCAGTTCATCCCCTCCGTCGAGAAAGGGGTGCGGACCCAGGCCGCCAAGGGCGTCGTCGCGGGCTATCCCCTCATCGACGTACGGATCACCCTGCTCGACGGCAAGGCGCACTCCGTGGACTCCTCCGACGCGGCGTTCCAGACCGCGGGCGCGCTCGCCCTGCGCGAGGCGGCCGCCGACACCAGGATCCATCTGCTGGAGCCGGTGGCCGAGGTGACGGTCCTGGTCGGCGACGAGTACGTGGGCGCCGTGATGAGCGACCTGTCGGGACGGCGCGGCCGGGTGGTCGGCACCGAGCAGGCGGGCGGCGGACGCACGCTCGTACGGGCCGAGGTCCCGGAGATCGAGATCGGACGGTACGCCGTGGATCTGCGCTCCCTCTCGCACGGCACCGCACGCTTCAACCGCACCTACGCACGACACGAGCCGATGCCGTCACAGATCGCCGAAAGGATGCGCGAACAGGCCCAGAACGCCTGACGGTTCGGCTCCCTTCACCCTCGGCGGGCGGCTTCGGCCGTCCGCCGACGAATGTCGGTCGCGCCCGATACTCTGGGAACTGATCAAGACGATGACCTGATCAACAGGTGTGCGGGGCAGGGAAGTCGGGAAAGCCGCAGGAGCGGGGGCGGCGGCGATGGGGGCGGAAGTGGCGTTCGACGGTTTCGATTTCACTCCCGGGGCGCAGGTGCCGCTCTCGGGTTCCGCGGGACAGACGGCGGCGACCTTCGCCCTGGCCTCGGCGGCGTACCGGGACAGCGATGTCGGCGAGATCCTGAAGGCGAACAACCAGTGGCACGAGTCCACCGTCAGCTCAGGCCGCAAGTGGGCCACGATCTTCAGGCCCAACCTCGGCGAGGCCTTCGGGCGGGCGGTGGTGGACCGCATGCTGGGCGCCGGCCGCAAGCCCCTCATCCAGTCCTTCGGCACCGAGCCGCAGGTCGTCGTCGAGCACTGCCTCGCGGCGAACCGCATCCGCCGGGAGCGGGACAACTGGCTGTCGGCCGTCATGGTGCTGTGCGGTGTGCTGTTCCTGCCCGGGCTGCTGGTGTGGCTGCTGGTCTTCCAGCTCCGGTCCATGATCGCCAAGCAGACGAACAAGCGCGCCGGCGCCCTCGGCACCACGCTCCTGGTCGCCTTCGGCGCCCTCGCCGTGGTCTTCCTCGTCCGCATGCCCTTCACCGGCTTCTGGGCCTGGTACGCGCGTGCGTCGGTGGTCCTCCCGGTGATCGGCTGGCTCTGGGCCAAGCAGATCTGCGAGCGGACCGCCAAGGACCTGCGCGAGCGCTGGGACAGCCTGCTGTCCGGCGGTGGCCTCGGCGCCAAGATCCCGGAGGCGGTGCCCGGCAGCCCGGGCGAGACGGCGGCCGAGCGGCTGCGCCAGGCCTTGGCCGCCCTCGGCGCCGAGCAGCAGTCCAACTCGGTGTTCTACGCCGGACCCAAGGGCATACTCGGCATGGGCACCCGCTGGGGCAGCTGGCAGCTCGCCGAGGACCTCGTCCCCAAGGACCCGGACAAGGAGATCCACCCCTTCCGCAGCTGGGACGTCGTCCGCAACATCCACGACAAACTCCGCATGCTGGAGCGCGGTCCGCTCAACACCGGCGGTTTCCCCACCCCTTCGATCAAGCACTGGATCGTCTCGCCGATCGGTGAGAACGCCAAGGAGGTGTCCCGGCCGGGCGGCACGGACGTCGAGGCGTACACGATCAAGAGCCACGCCATACAGGACATCTGCAACAAGCAGCAGTTCGGCAGCGGCCAGCGGCACTACCTCGGCGTGCAGTGGACGCTGTGGGACGGCCAGTTGATCATCACCATGCTGATCACCGTGACCGTGCTGCACGAGACGCTGCGCATCGAGGTCACCGGGCACGCCCTGGGTCCCGTGCACTCCCTGTTCACCAGTAAGCCCGAGGCCCCGACGAAGGAGGTCGCCAAGGCGGTCAAGTTCTGGGAGACCCGCAAAGTGAAGCTGCCGCTGGTCACCACGGACGAGGTCGTACGTCTCACCGCGCGCGCCCCGCTCACCGGGTACCCGCCGCTGCTGAACTGGCTCGGCGGCAAGCTGACGCTGCCCGAGCCGTTCGGCCTGCGGCACGCGTGGGCCGACCAGCCCTGGCGGCACCGCTTCATGGCCGACGACGCGCTGCGGGCGGCCACGCCGGTGCTCCGTGTCGTCCACGCGGCGGCGATCAAGGTACTGGACGAGAACGGGGTCGACACGGAGAAGTTCGGTAACCGGTCGGCGTTCCTCAGCACGGCCGTGCAGGATCCGTCGCCTCGGAAGGCGGACCTCTACGACGCGTGAGCCCCCGGCGGACGGGACCTCTACGACGCGTGAGCCCCCGGCGGACGGGCGGGAAAGGCCGTCCGCTCGGTGCGGGTCGTCTTGAGGTGATCGCGCAGTTCCCCGCGCCCCTGAAGGGGCACGCCGAAGGAGGCGCCTGTTGGCAGGCGCCCCGTTCGGGCTAATGCGTCGGCCAGGCCTCCGCCAGCATCTCGCGGGTGTCGGCCAGGAGCTGCGGGAGCACCTTGGTGTGGCCGACGACCGGCATGAAGTTGGTGTCGCCGCCCCAGCGGGGGACGATGTGCTGGTGGAGGTGGGCGGCGATGCCCGCGCCCGCCACCGTGCCCTGGTTCATGCCGATGTTGAAGCCGTGCGCGCCCGAAGCGGTGCGCAGCGCGGTCATCGCCTGCTTGGTCAGCTCGCCGAGCTCGGCGGTCTCCGGGTCGGTCAGGTCGGTGTAGTCCGCGACATGACGATAGGGCACGACCATGAGGTGGCCGCCGTTGTACGGATACAGGTTGAGCACCGCGTACACCTGCTCACCGCGCCTCACGATGAGCCCGTCCTCGTCGGACTTGGCGGGGATCGAGCAGAACGGACAGCCGTCGTCGGCCCCCGGGCCGGTGGGCTTGTTCTCGCCCTGGATGTAAGCCATCCGGTGGGGCGTCCACAAGCGCTGGAACGCGTCCTGCGTTCCCACTCCGATCTGCTGCTCCGGCTCACTCGTCATGTGGTGCAGCATATTGCTTCGCCCGTTCGCGGCGTGTCGGCGGGGCTCTCCCGGATCCTCGCCGGGCCAAGCTGGGCCGATGGACGACGACAGCCGACAGGCCCGGTGGGAACGGCGCACCGAGATCCCGCTCAGCCTGGCGTCGGCGTCGTTTCTCGCCGCGTACGCCGTCCTGGTCCTCGGGCACACACTGCCCGTCGTCTGGCGGCAGGCCTGTGTGGCGGCGATGATGGCCGCCTGGGCGCTGTTCGGCGTCGACTACGCGGTGCGCTGGCGCCTGAGCGGACAGCGCCTCGGCTTCGTCCGCGGGCACCCGGTGGACACCCTGGCCCTCCTGCTGCCGCTGCTTCGTCCGCTGCGCATCGTCAAGGTCTACGAGGCCGTGCAGCGTCATCATGGAGAGCCCCGTCTCTCCTTGCACGCGCGCGTGGTCTTCTACGCGGGGTTGTCGGCCGCGCTGCTCGGCTTCGCGGGCTCCCTCGCCGTCTACCAGCAGGAGCGCGGGGCGCCGGGCGCCTCGATCCGGACGTTCGGGGACTCGGTGTGGTGGACCTGCACCACGCTCACGACGGTGGGGTACGGAGACGTGGTGCCGGTGACCCCGATGGGGCGCACGATCGCGTCGGGGCTGATGGTGTGCGGTCTGGCGCTCCTCGGCGCGGTGACCGGCTCGTTCTCGTCCTGGCTGCTCCAGGTGTTCGCGCGCGAGGACGAGAACGACGAGAACGGGCACAGGGAGAGGCCCCCGGGGAGCTGAGCTCTCCGGGCACAGGAAGAGGCCCCCGGGGAACTGAGCTCTCCGGGCACAGGAAGAGGCCCCCGGGGAGCTGAGCTCTCCAGGGGCCTCCGGCCACGTACGCGTCGAGGAAGCACCGTACGTGTCGGACCTGCGCGTCAGACCTGCGCGCGCTCCTCGACGACCTTCATGATCTTGACGATCGCCTCGTCGACCGGGATGCCGTTCTCCTGCGAGCCGTCGCGGTAGCGGAAGGAGACGGCGCCGGCCGCCATGTCCTCGTCGCCCGCGATGACCATGAAGGGCACCTTCTGCTTCTGGGCGTTGCGGATCTTCTTCTGCATACGGTCGGAGGAGGCGTCGACCTCGACCCGCAGACCCTTCTTCTTCGCCTCGGTGGCGAACTTCTGCAGGTACTCCACGTGTGCGTCGCCGATCGGGATGCCGACCGCCTGCACGGGCGCCAGCCAGGCCGGGAACGCGCCCGCGTAGTGCTCCAGGAGCACCGCGAAGAAGCGCTCGATGGAACCGAACAGCGCGCGGTGGATCATCACCGGACGCTGCTTGGAGCCGTCGGGGCCGGTGTACTCCAGGTCGAAGCGCTCCGGCAGGTTGAAGTCGAGCTGCACGGTCGACATCTGCCAGGTCCGGCCGATGGCGTCCTTGGTCTGGACGGAGATCTTCGGACCGTAGAACGCGGCGCCGCCCGGGTCCGGGACGAGCGGGAGGCCCTGCTTCTCGGCCACCTGCCGCAGCGTCTCGGTGGCCTCCTCCCAGACCTCGTCGGAGCCGACGAACTTCTCCGGGTCCTTGGTGGAGAGCTCCAGGTAGAAGTCGGTCAGGCCGTAGTCGCGCAGCAGGTTCAGGACGAAGGTGAGCGTCTTGTCGAGCTCCTCCGCCATCTGCTCCTTGGTGCAGTAGATGTGCGCGTCGTCCTGCGTGAAGCCACGGGCGCGGGTCAGACCGTGCACGACGCCCGACTTCTCGTACCGGTACACGGTCCCGAACTCGAAGAGGCGCAGCGGCAGTTCACGGTACGAGCGGCCGCGCGCGTCGAAGATCAGGTTGTGCATCGGGCAGTTCATGGGCTTGAGGTAGTAGTCCACGCCCTCGTCGAGCTGCATGGGCGGGTACATGCCGTCGGCATACCAGTCCAGGTGCCCGGACGTCTCGAAGAGCTTCCCCTTCGTCGCGTGCGGGGTGTAGACGAACTCGTAGCCCTCTTCCTCGTGGCGGCGCCGCGAGTAGTCCTCCATGACCCGGCGGATGACGCCGCCCTTGGGGTGGAAGACGGCGAGGCCGGAGCCGATCTGGTCCGGGATGGAGAAGAGGTCCAGCTCATTGCCCAGCTTGCGGTGGTCGCGCTTCTCGGCCTCGATCAGGAAGTCGAGGTGCGCCTTCAGCTCCTCCTTGGAGGGCCAGGCGGTGCCGTAGATGCGCTGGAGCATCGGGTTCTTCTCGCTGCCGCGCCAGTACGCGGCGGCGTTGCGCATGAGCTTGAACGCGGGGATGTTGCGGGTGGTGGGCAGGTGGGGACCGCGGCAGAGGTCCTTCCAGCACAGCTCGCCGGTCTTGGCGTCGAGGTTGTCGTAGATCGTCAGCTCGCCGCCGCCGACCTCGACGTCCGCGCCGTCGTCCGAGGACGCGGAGCCCTTGATGCCGATGAGCTCCAGCTTGTACGGCTCCGCCGCCAGTTCCTCGCGGGCGACCTCGTCGGAGACGACGCGGCGCGAGAAGCGCTGCCCGCGCTTCTGGATCTCCTGCATCTTCTTCTCGACGGCCTTGAGGTCCTCGGGCGTGAACGGCCTCTCGACGTCGAAGTCGTAGTAGAAGCCGTCCTTGACCGGCGGGCCGATGCCCAGCTTGGCCTCGGGGAAGAGCTCCTGCACGGCCTGCGCCATGACGTGCGCGGTGGAGTGGCGCAGGATGTTGAGACCGTCCTGGGAGGAGATCTCGACGGGCTCGACCTCCTCGCCGTCCCGCACCTCGTACGCGAGGTCCTTCAGCTCGCCTGCCACACGGGCCGCGACGATGGTGCGCTCGCCGGCGAAGAGATCGGCGGCCGTAGTGCCCGTCGTCACCACGCGCTCTTCCCGCTCGGAATCGCGTTGGATGATCACACGGACGTCTGACACCGGTCTCTCCTGACTGAAGGGGGCAAGCTCACCCAGTGGGCATGGCAGTGCAATGCCTGCCCGGCGATCCTACCGAGCCCGGGGCACCCTCCGCGAAACGGTTACCGGCAAAGCTCCACAAAGCCCTCAGTCCCCGCCGCACGCCTCCTCGAAGAAGTCCAGGTTCTCCTGGAGCGACTTCATCAGCCGGTCCCGCTCGGCCTCGTCCACCTGCACCGGTACGACCCCGGAGGCGTCGGTGAGCCGGCGGAAGCCGCCGCGGCTCTCCAGCCGCCCCAGCACCCGCACCGGCAGCCCGACCAGGTGGGCGTGACCCGCTATCCGGTACGCCTCCTCGTCGAGCGTCATGCGGACGTGCTGGACCTCCGCTCCCGCGATCACCCGCAGCCGTACCGTGCCCTCGCCGCGCGGCTGGGACCTGCGCATCCGCACCACGGCACCGGTGAGGCGCACCGGTACGGACGGCTCGGCGCGCAGATACCGGGCCCCGGCCTCGCGCAGGACGGGCAGGTCGCCGGGCGAGAACTCGACGGCCTCGTCGGGCGCCGCACAGCCCTCGGGGACCCCGGCGGCGGGCGCCCACTCGACGGCGATCCGGGCGCCCTCCGTGCCGCGCACGAGGGCGACGACGGCCTCGGTGAGTTCATGGCTGACGCCCGCCTCGACGGCCGCGTCGAAGGCGTCCATACCGCCGGTGGCCCGCTGGTAGTCGATGGCCTCGCGGGCGGCGTACAGCGCCTGGTGCAGGCGTACGGAGAGCGGCCGGCCGGTGTCGACGGGCACGAAGGCCGTGAGCCGGCGCCCGCCGGGGTCGGCTCCGACGAGGACGTTCTCCAGGGAAGCGGCGGCGGGCCTGCGGTGGCGGGCCCCGTAATAGCCCGCACGCGCGCGTGTGGCGAGCGCCGCCGCGAGCAGCATCGAGCGGGCGGCCGAGCGCAGCCGCTCCTCCACGCTCCAGGGCGTGGCGCCCACGGGTCCGGCCGGCACATCGCGCCACCAGCGGATCTCGTCGCTGGGCACGGCGAGGGCGACCAGGACGTCGCGCGCGGACGGCGCGCCGCTGCGGGAGAGCGCGACGAGCGCCTCGCCGAGGAGGTCGTCGCTGTCGGGGAAGGCCCGGTTCTCCGGCACGAGCAGGCTCGTGCCGCCGCCAGATCG
>NZ_JBEYFS010000155.1:0-30116 GCF_040634475.1 Streptomyces sp. NPDC007095 | reverse complement strand
CTCCCTGGGGTGTTGGGGTGGGGTTGGGGCCGGGGCCCGTCCTCGCCCTGTGGGGGGGGGGCGGCGGGGCCGCCCGCGCGCCCGACCCCTCCGGACCCAGCAGACCCAGCGGCCCCACCGGACCCTCCAGACCCACCGGACCCACCGGACCCACCGGACCCACCGGCCGCAGGCCGAGACGGTCCGCGTCGGCGGCGAGCACCCGCACCCGGGCCGTGAGCCAGGTCTCGGGTCCCGTGCGCCCACCGAGTCCTCGGGTCTCCACGTTGACGTCGAACTCGACGACGGTGGTGGGCTCGTCCGGGTACTTCAGCCTGTGCAGTTCCACGCTGCCGGCCTGCTGGCCGGGGCGGGAGAACTGCACGGACCGTACGTAGGCCAGCGAGGGCAGCGGGAACGCGACCCCGACAGCGCTCGCCGCCAGCGAGAGGGCCTCGGTGACCCCGGTGTTGGAGGCGTCCAACTGGGTGGACGGCGCGCCCACGTCACCCACGTGGACGTCTTCGGCGTCCACCCTGGACAGCTCGTCGAGATCGTCGACGACCCTCGGGTTGTGGAAGGAGGCCCGCACCCGCACCGCGTCGGGCCGGCCGGTGGCGGAGAACACCGCCTCCGACCGGTATCCGCCGGCGGCGGCCTGGTGCAGCCCCGCCATCAGGGTCCGCACCCGGGCGAATGCGTCCAGCGACTCGAAGGCCGCGGCGGACCGGTCGGCCAGCGCGGGGTCCACCGCGGCGAACACCGCCGCCCGGTAGTCCTCCACACCGGTGACCGAGTCGAGCCACGAGATCTGCGGAAGGGCGACCGGCTCGCCGACGACGGCCGGACGAGGCGCCCGGCCGGCCGGGTTCCAGTGGTGATGCGCGTCCGCCGTCAGGACACGGCTGTCCCGGGCGGCCTCCAGGGCCCCGCGCAGCCCGGCGGTGCCGGCCTCTGCCGTGTGGGACCAGTCATGCCACAGCCGGGAGGTGGCGTGCCGTACGCCTTCCGGGCGCGGCATCTCACGTACGGCCTCACGGGGGTAGCGGCCGATCAGGGAGCGCTCGACGACGGTCTGCCACTGCCGCGGGATCCGCCCGGCTTCCTGGACCACGAGGTCGACGCCCACGTCGTGGCGGAAGTCCACGGCCCGGTACGAGGACGCCTGGACAATGCGGGTGGTGCCGAGGGTGGAGGAGACGTTGAAGGCGGTGGTCTTGCCGAACCCGGTGAGCAGTGTGCGCACCGCGGCGCCGGCCTGCGCCAGAGGCGGTACGAGCGCCAGCGCCTGCGAGAACGGCAGGGAGACGGCCGCGTTGAGACCGTGACTGACCGTGCGGTTCGCCGACGCCGTCTCCTGCCAGTCCAGCACCTGGCGGGCAGGCCGCTCCAGGTTCCTGCGCCGGGCGGCGGCGCCTTCCGCCGCGACCGGGGCGACGAGCGGCTCTCCGCGCGGGTCGGTGAGCTGGGTCCAGTCGCCCAGCCGCAGCCGCAGCGTGACGGCCACCGGGCCGCCCGGCAACGGGAGCACCAGGGAGATCCGGTCGCCGATCGCCTCGTGCAGGGCGCTGTTGAGGTCGACGGTGGCGAAGTACTCCGCCAGGGCGTTCTCGGCCCGCTCCCGCTCGCGTTCCGGCAGGGACGTGACAACGCCCTCGCGGATCGCCGCGGGCAGCCGGTTGTCGGCGAACTCGAACGTCTCAGTGCCGACGCCGTGCCGGAAGTCCGGGGAGGAGGCGTAGGCGGGCGGTGCGAAGACCAGGCCGGCGTCACGGCGGTCGCGGGCCTGCTCGGGGGTCTCGGCCGGGTTGGGCCGGGTGACTGCGGACTCCTCGGCTGCCTGGGAGATCCCGTCCTCCGGGCCGCCGGGCTGCTGCTCGGGGCGGTCCGCGGCAGCGGTCCGGGCGGTGAAGTGACTGAGCAGGCCGTCCACGAGGGGGGCGGGGTTGCCCGGGCGCGGCTCCAGTACGTCCAGCAGTTCGGTTGTGCCGGAGGCGGCGTCGGAAGCGACGGACATCTCCACGAACGGTTCGCCCGAGGTCCAGCTCAGGTCCCGGGAAGCGGCGGATCGCGCCACGTCCTGCGGAAGCCTGACGATCTCCTGTCCGCGGTACGTCAGTTCCGTCGCGCCCGGCCGCGCGGTCAGCCAGCCGACCAGGTCTTCCCCGAACGGTGCGACGTACGTCCTGGGTCCGACGATGAGCACTCCTGTGGGGCCGGTCACCGGCAGCCCGAGACCGTCCGCGAGGCCCTGGATGTACGCCGTCGGTGCGACGGCGCTGGACCGTGCGGCGAAGCAGGTGATGGTCACCACGGCGCTGTCCGTGCGACGGACCGCACCACGCCGGAACACCTCGAAGCTGGTCCGGCGGCGCAGCAGGGCCGCCATCTGCTCGCCGTTGAACTCGACCTCGCGGCCGTCCCGTGTCCGCAGGACGGTGGCGGCCGTGTCGGGCCTGCCGTGCGCGATCAGGAAGTGCCTCGGGGCGCCGTCTCCCCACGGGTTGGCTCCGTGAGTGCCGCGGTCGTGACGCTGGGGCCGGCCGACGCGGAAAGCCCTGCTGCCCGGCAGGCGCCCGAAAACGTCGCCGAAAGCGCCGAGTTCGTCATCGGGCATGGAGGCGTGGCCGATGACCTCGCCGGTGCGGCGATCGGCGATCGGCATCATCAACAGCGTGCGGAAGTGGAATCTCTCGCCGGTGACCGACTCGACGTAGTTCTCCGGTCCGGTCTCGTCCTGTCGCGACGCCGCCGGGGACAGGTCCTCGGCAGGCTCCGTACGTATCCACTGCCCCGGAACCCGGACCCCACCGGGGTCCTGCACCCGCATCACGTCCAGGATCCCGAAGGCGTCTTCGACCAGGTCCACCCTGCCGCTGTGCGTCCACACCGTGACGCCCGCCCGGTCCGCCACCGTCCTGGCGAGGTCGAGTCCGTACCTGGCGCCGTCGTTCGTCACCAGCCACAGCGGGCGGTCGCCGACGCGGTTGTGGGCGGCGACGTCCGCGAAGGCGTCCAGCGACAGCCGTACCGGCTCGCCGCGCTGGTAGCCCACGACGGTGGGGGCGGCGGGCGGAACGCCCGGGTCGAAGTCGAACCTCAGGACGAAGCCGTCCAGCGTCGTCAGCGGACGCGACTCCTGCGCGTCGCCGGTCAGGTCGAGGCCCGCGACGTTGCCGAGGCCGTCGTACAACGGCCGGACGTCGAGACCGAGCGCCTGCCGGTAGTCCCGGTATGCCAAGGACGACGAGGTGCCGTCCGCACTGCCGACGACCGACATCGGGGACGCGGGCCGGCCGGTCTCCGGACCGGCCCACTGTGCGAGCGCGCCGGTCGCGCTCAGCGAGAGGAAGTCCCCCTCACCGTCCGCGTCGTGGTCGAGACCCATGTCACGCAGCACGCGCCGGGCCTCCTGCAGCCGGGCCTGCGTCTTGGGGAGCGCACGGGTGTTGCGGGCCTGCTGCGCGGCGTTCTGCTCGGACAGGGCAGTGTGGTACTTCGTCAACGCCTCCGTCAGGCGCGCCAGTTCGGGATCCACCGTGAGCGCAGGAACCGCACCGGGCCTTGCCGCCGACACGGCCGGAGCCGCCCCGGCGTCCTTGCGCTGCTTCCCCTTGCTCTTGCCGGTCGCTGCCCGCGCCGCGGCCGCGGCCGCCTCGGCCCGCTGGGCCGCCTCCCGCACCAGGGCCGTCGACGCCACCAGAGCCGGATGGTTGCGCACCGCGTCGATCTCCAGAGGGCCGTCGACGAACCGGCTGCCGTGGCCCTCCCACTGGTACTTGTTGCCCTTCCGCGCCGTGCTGATGGCGTACACGAGCGTGTTCACCCGGCCGTCGGGCGCCAGCACGTACGCGAAGGAGGCGCCGCCGCTGCCGCCGTCCAGGTGGACGTGCAGCGCCCGGCCGGCCTGCACCTCGCGTTCCCTCGGGCCGCTCTCGCCGAGCGCCACCTGGCGCAGCACCCGCAGCTGCTCCTTGGACAGCCGCTCCGGGCGCGCATGGCTGGTGTAGACGAGTTCCCCGCTGTACTCCCAGGTGACGGTCCGGTGCGGGGCGAACTCCGCCAGTCGCTCCGCGACCCGGGCCTCCTCCTCCGCTCGGCGTGCCTCCTGTTCCGCGCGGGCCCGCGTCCACACCCCGCGAGCTGCTTCCGTCACCCGGCCGCGGAAGTCCCCCTCGAGGACCACACCCATGCGGTCCAGCCAGCCTTCGAAGTCATTTTCGAAACTGGCGAGGCCGGCTTCACGCGTGCCCAGGTACTCACCGAACACATGGTCACGCCACTGGGCGGGCTCCTCCCTGAGGTTCTCCGCGACCGCCGGTGCACCGATCAGCAACGGCAGGAGTTCGGGGTGTGCGCCCAGTGCGCCGGCCACGACCGCGCCCTCAGGGCGCAGCAGCAGTTCACTCACTTCGGGAACCGAGGCCACCGCCCGGGCCCAGACCGAATCGGTTCGCACGGCTTGTGCCGCCGCCTTGGCGGTGGCGGCGCCAGGACGCGATGTCCGGCCGGCGTCCTTGCGCACCCTTTCCGGCGCCACGGCCACCGTGTCGCGCGCGGGTCCCGTGGTGTGCGACACCGCCCGGAGCAGGGGCTGCGCCGAGGGGTCTTCGACCAGTTGCCGGAAACGCTCGGCGTCCCGGGCCGCCAGCGACCGCAGGGCGCCGGTGAAATCGGTGGACCGCAGCGCGTGGTCGTACCAGTCCGCGGTGGACAGGAACCTCTCGGCGAACCACGGGTTGTCGTTGAGGAAGTAGGTGAGACCGGTGTTGGACAGCAGCCGCCGCAGGGTCGCGGCGCCGGTTCCGGCCAGGGTTCCCGCCTTGCGGGTCAGCGCCTGCGTCAGTGCCTGCTGGTTGCCCAGCCTGTGCACCACCTGAGACGTCAACGCCTCGGCCAGGACCTGGTCGGCTCGGGCGGCCCGCCATACGGAGCCATCCGTCACCGCGTGCTCCAGCAAGCGGTGGCTGCGCCTCAACGCGTCCGCGAGCCACGGCGCCTGGCGCAGGTCCCGCGCGATCCGGGGGTGCTTCGTCATCTCCTCCGGCAGGCCGCGAACCGACTCCAGGGCCCTCCGCAGCCGACGGTCCTCACCGGCCAGATCCGCGGCCACCTCCCGCTGCTCGCGCAGCAACTCGTGTACCGAGGGCCGCCGCTTCACCAGCCGCGCCACCCCCTCGTCCGCCGCCAAAGCGGCCACCACGCCGGGGTTGGCCAGCGCGGTCTTCACCAAGTCGGCATCCGCCAGCACCACCCGCACCTGCCCGGGATGCGCCAAGAACTCGTACCGCAGCGGCTTCGTGGTCAGCAGCCTCGTGTAGTCGGCGGCGTCGGAGAACAGGTCCGGGTGCTCGGTCAGCGCCTCGGCCAACCCGCTCACGATCCGTATCACCATCAGCATCTCGGATCTCGCCGCCAGGGCCTTGGCCAGCGGCAGGCTGCTCACCGCTGCACGTACTGCCCTTTCCCCCCCGGCCTGCTCCATGAGTTCCGACAGTTCCTGCCGCAGTTCCGGGCTGGCCAGGAGTAGGTCGCCGATCGGTCCCTGATCGGCGATGACGCGTGCGACATCCTCGCTCTTCCAGATGAGCAGATTGTCGCTCTTCCGGCTCAGACGGAAGTACGCGTCTTCCGCGACTAGCCTGACCCGGCTCATTTCCGGGTTGCGCAGGTAGATCTGGATGTCGATGGGGTTGTTGATGAACGCTGTGCGGATGCTCGGGCTGGTGAGGAAGAGCCGGTACAGGTAGTCGTGGGTGCGCAGGGCCCGGGTCAGCTCGCTGTTGTCGAAGAGCAACGGCAGAGCGTTCTGCGAGGAGTCCGCGAGCAGATCGATCAGTGCGGGACGGGACTGGAGCGTCTCGAACAGCTCGCGATTGCGGTAGAACGCGATGGCGAACGCGCCCCGATCGGTCGCCAGGCCGAAGAGGCGCCGGTCACCCCGGACCGCCGAGTTGATCTTCAATGCCCATGCTTGTGCGTCGGCGTCCGCGGGGGCCTTCCCGGCCTCCAGTTCCTTCGCCACTTCCTCCGCGGGCAGCTTGAAACTGTTCGCGAACCAGGCGTCCCCGGGACCGTACTTGATTCCCTCCGGCGACAGTACGGGGTCGTCGGTGCCGCGGACGAGTTCCAGCAGTTCGTGGACCCAGGCACGGCTCTTCTTCTTCCGCCCGGCCTTTCGGGCTTCCTCGACCCGGGCGAAGGCGGCTTCGAGGCTCCCGTCGGCCAGCCTCTCGGCGAAACCGGGGCGGGCGATGGCCTCGGCGAACGCCTCGGGTGCGGAGAGCAGCAGTCTGCGTGCCACGGCATTGTCGCGACGGGACAGCGCGGCGAGCAGTTCCGGCGTGCCGAACAGTCGCTCCCAGTGGCCGGCGGAGACGGCCATGCCGTACCCGGTTGCCAGTTCGCCCACCAGGTCCGCATGGCCGCGCAGGTTTTCCAGGTGCGGGGTCTGGAAAGCGACCACGGCCCCGGGGTTCCTGCCGAAGAATTTGATCAGTGCGCCGTCGTGTTCCAGCAGCGCCGCCACGCCCTCCGTCCCGCCGAGCCGACGCAGGAAACTCGCCGCGCCGGTCACCCGGCCGGCGAAGCTGACGATGCGGTCGTCGGTGGTCAGCCGGGACTCCAGGCCGGACGCCACCAAGGCCAGAGGGACCAGGCTCGAGGAGACCGAGGCGAAGCGCGCCATGGCGGGATTCGCACTGAGCACGGCCGGCAGCCAGGGCGCCTCGGCGACGCCCTCCTCGATACGGGGGAGGAAAGCGTCACCGTGAGGCCCGACAAGATCAGCCCACATTTCGGGGTGGCGCAGGATCGCACGGAGCACGTCGGGGATCAGCAGAGCCTCGTTGTCATCGCCGGCCAGCCGCTCCCATACGCGCGCGTTCTGCGACCGCAGCAGCCTGCGGTACTCGTGCGGTCGCGACAGCAGTCCGGGGTGGCGCGCCAGGACCGCCACCAACCCGGCCTCCCGCTCCAGTACCCTCGCGAGTTCCGGCTCGGTGAGCGCCGCGTCCAGGGCCGCGTCGGCGGCCCGGAGCCGGTCCAGGCGCGAGGTGCCCGGCCCTTCCGGCACGGACCGCGTGGCCGGCTCCGGGGAGCGTGCCGCCCGCAGCGCATCGGCGAGCAGGTCATCGGGGACCGCGTCGAAGGCGCGTGGGTCGTACGAGAGCACCTCCGCCACCGCCGGGTTGTCGGCGGCGGCGCTGACCAGTTCCCTCGACCGGGCGATCCGGGCACCGAAGCCGGGAATGTCCGGCAGCATGTCGACGAGCACCGGACTGCCGGCCAGCACCTCCATCACGGAGGTGTCGCGCATCGCCAGGTCCAGCAGGCCGGGCACCTGGAACAGGGCGTACGTCTGGTCGGCGTGGGTCTGCAGCGCCGTGCGCAGTGCCTGGCGGGCGAAGACCTTGCGGTAGTCGATCGGGAGCCGGGAGGACTCCAGGACGGCTATCACTGCCGTCCTGAGCCCGATGACCAGGGCCCATTCCTCCAAGAGCGACTGGGCCAGCTGTACTGGGCGGTCGGCAAGCAGCAGTGCCTCCGCGGCCTCCGGAACCCGGTCGAGGAGCAACGACAGCAACCCGCTCTTCTCCTCCAGCACGACACGGATCAGCTCCGTCTGCCCGCGCAGGTGGAACGCCACCCCGGCATAGCGGAAGAGATCCGCGGTCCAGGGCGCCTGGCTCTCGACCGCGTCGACCAGTTCCCTCCGGCCCGACGACGACTTCGCCACCAGGGCACCCAGGAACTCCGGACGGTCGAGGAACCTCAGCCTGTCGTGGGGCATCCGGTCATGAAGTGTCTCCATGATGCTCAGCAGGACCGGAGACGCGGCAAGGACCTCAGGCATCTCCTCATGGGCGAACAGCAAAGGGGTCAGCTTTTCCTGAGCCACCGCCGCCTCGACCAAATGGACGGCGTCGGGCTGCAGCATCCTGGTGACGGCCGCGCGGTTCTTCTCCTCGCTCCACCGGGTGTCCTCGACGAGGAGATGGGCCATTGACTGTACGGGCCACCCGTCATGCCACCCGGAGCGCCGGGCCACGCCGAACAGTTCCTCCCTCAGCCAGGACTTCACACGGGGCACCTCCTGGCTCTCGCGCACCACCGTTTCCAACCGCGCCCGCGCGGCCGGCGTAAGCTCCGCCGGCCGCTCGGCGGGCCGGTCCGTGGAGGATTCTCCGGCGGGAGCGGCGGAGGACGCCTGGCCCTGGCCGGTGTTCCGGTCGGCGCCTGCCTGTCCCGATCGACGCTTCGGCATGCCGCCGCGCATCCTCGGTTCCGCCGCGCTCAGTGCCGGGTCGTCGGCTTTGAGCTGCTCGGCGAGTGCACGGGCGCTGTTCTCGTCCCGCGTGGTGTGCAGGACCTCGGCGATCCGGACGAGGGCGGCCCGGCGCCTTTCCCGCCGTTCCTCCAGCTCCGGTTCCCGCCCGATCTCCAGCGGCGTGGGCAGATACGTACCGGCCCGTGCCAGCAGGTCGTCCATGTCCGGATCCGACAGGCCGAACAGCTCCTGCAGTTGTCGAGCCTGTTCCTCGGCCCCGGTCACCTCCGGGGCCGGCGTCTGTACGGGCTCCGGGTCCACGGTGCGCGCCTGCACGGCCTCCGGATCCACGGTGCGCGTCCGTACGGCCTCCGGATCCACGGTGCGCGCCTGCACGGCCTCCGAATCCACAGTGCGCGTCCGTACGGCCTCCGAATCCACAGTGCGCGTCTGCTCAGGCCCGGACTCCGTGACCTGCTCCGTGTTCCCCCTCGCCTCCGCTTCCGCTTCCGGCGCCCCCGGTTGCCGCGCGTCGTCGGCAGGCAGGGCCGGCCTCGCCGGGGCAGGCGGCGCGGGCGGCGCATCCACGGTGCGCAGCACCATGGTGCCCACCACCCAGCGGGTGCCCGCCGGTCCCTCGACCCGCAGGACGGCCAGCGAGCGGATCAGGTAACCGTCCGTGGGGCCGGACCCGCCGGCCGGAGCCGGGACGCCCAACTTCAGGTAGTCGCGCCGGTAGGTGCTGGTCGCGGAGGCCTGGCCCTGAGCCGCGCGGTTCTGGGCGTGCGGCAGCGTCAGGCGGACGCGGTGGGTCTGGTCCGCCGTCAGCGGTGCGGTGAACCGGGTACTGACCGCCGGAGCGACCGTGGTAGAGGCGCTCGCGGCGGACGCGTCGGCGGCCACCCGGACGTCGTCCAGGGCGGTGGGACCCTCGGCGAGGATCTCCTGCGGATACAGCCTGAGCCGTACGGAGGTCGCGTCGCTGGTGCCCGTGCGCCCCATGAGACGGCCCACGGCGCTGGAGTCGAGCAGTTCCCCCGCTTCGCCGCCGCCGGTCCGCACCAGCCGGGCCAACCGGATCATCAGGGCCTCGTACGACAGTGAGGTGTGCATCCGGTTCACACCGGCGAGCGCCGGGTCGACGGACCGCAGGGCACGCACCACCTGCTCGGCGGCGTCGAACGAGTAGACGGCGAACGGCCGGTCGGGCACCCAGTGCTCCCCCGCCACCGTGTTGCGTACGGCGAGCGGCAGGGCCTCCGGGTCGATCGCGACCGCGTCGTCGGGCGTCGCGAACCCCTGGGTGGGGTCGCCGGTGAGGACGGCCGGGTCCACCAACGGCACCACGTCACCGGCCTCGGTCGGCAGGTCGGTGCGGTCGAACCGGAGGGTCACCCGCGCGTCGACGGCCACGTGGAGGTCCGGGAGCGCCACGCCACCGGCCATGGCATCGGCGACGGCGTCGGCGAACCGCACCGCTGCCGCACCGACCAGCGGAGTGCTGTGCACGGCCGCCTCGAACTGATACGGAACCTCGAACTCCGCGAGCGCGCCGGAGCGCTGCCAGGCCCGGTTCTCCCGGGAGGACGACACCGAGGCGCCCACCGCGCGCTCGGCGGACAGCGCGAAGGTCGTCTGCGCCCGCTGGCCGCGGTACTGGACGACAGGCATGGCGTCCAGTTCATGGCCCCGGGATCGCGAGACGCTCTGCCCCACGGCGCCGGGCACCGGCAGGTTCCCGTCCCGTCCGCTGCCGTGGGCCGTGGAGTGGGTGAACTCCGAGGTGTCCGGGGCCGGACGGCCGCGCAACTGGTTGAGATCGGTACCCGGCGCCGGGTGCGCTGCCAGCGCCACCTCCACCAGTCGCGGTCCGAGCCAGCCGCGGTGCACGAAGTGCACGGCCACCCGTCCGTCCGAACCCGCGCCCACCAGCGCGCGCAGCGCCACCGGGGAGGTGCGGTCGGCGATCCAGGTGGCGACGCCGGGCAGGTACGCGGCGTGTCCCGGAACGGTCGTGCCGGGGGCCGCCTGTTCCACGGCGCGCAGGATCTGCTGCCGGAACCCGCCGCGGGGGCCGCCGAGGGTGACCTGCGTGACGGCACCGTGCCCGAGCTGACCGGTCTCCCGGTACCACTGCGGAAGGACCAGCGTCGCCGCCGGAGCGGGTTCGGCCGGGCCGACGACGGCCGCGAGCAGCGGGTGCTTGGCCAGCTCGCTCTCCGGCAGCAGGAACTCCACGGCGTCCGGCACCCGTATACCGATGGTCCGCTCCGTGTGGGGGCCCGCGACGAGGGTTGCGGACACCACGTTCCGCCGCCCCTGACGGACCGTCACCTGGAACGTCGCGGTGGCGGCGAACCGGTGCAGCTGGGCGTTGTTGTCGGCGGTGACCCGCGAGTTGGCGGCGTTGTCCGCGATCGTCGTGCCGGCCGAGGTGCCCGACGAGTGCGCGTAACGCCCGCTGGGGAAGAAGCCGACCGTCGGTCCGTAGGCCCCGCTGACGGTCACGCCCCGCTGGTGCCCGCTGCCCACCGACCGGGTGACCGAGGAGGCGTCCGTCGAGTACAGCCAGGTCTCCAGGCTCATCGGTCCGGGCGCCTCGAGCCGTCGTACGTCGGACAGGTGGCCCGTGACCTCCAGCGACACGTCCGTGCCCGACAGCAGTCCGAAGCTGCCGACGCCCTCGAGGACGAACCCGTCACCGAACACCGCGAGGGCGTTGGCGGTCAGCTGCTGCGAGGAGAGCGCGGACCGCAGGACCTGCTGCGCCATGCTGTCCGAGTCGGTGAGCGAACCGCCCACCGCCGCGCGTCCCGTCCACCGCCAGGCCCCGTCGGCGGCGCGGACGACCCGCCCCAGCGGCCCGGTCGAGCCCTCCGACGCCCAGACAGCGGCGAAGTTCCCGGCGGTGGCGGCCGGTTCGGACAGATCGAGCAACTCCCCGGTCCGTGGCCGGGGTTGGGCCGCGCCCAGCAGCCGGCTGACCGCCTCGGCCAGGGCGCTGCCGCCCTCCACCCGGTCCACGAAGGCCGTCTCAGGGAGCCGGTGCAGCCCACCGAGGTCGACAGCGGCCCGCAGTCGCACCAGCTCGTCTTCCGTCAGCACATCGACGGGCCGGGGCGCGGCCTGCCCGGACACGGCCGGCCGGGGCACGGACTGCTCGGACACGGCCGGCGGGGGCGGGGCCGTCTCCGGCGCCGCCGCCTCGGTGCGATAGGTCGGCAGTGCGAGGCCGAGGGTGCCGTCCGCGACGACCGGCCGGGGCGCCGGACCGTGGCTCCAGGTCAGATCCAGCCGCAGGCGCACCGGGACGTCGAAGACCTGCAGGCCCTCGTCCGCCGAGGACACCGCGTACTTCTCCTGGCCCACCAGGGAACCGGTGCCGGTGGTCGTGGCGGTCTGCCGGCTGTACGAGTAATCCGGCCCCAGGCCCTGCAACGGCAGGTCGCCGTGGCGCTCCAGGGGGTTGCTGACCTGACCGCCCCCGGTCACCGACCAGGCCACGGGCGCCACGGTGCGCTGCTCCTGACCGGGACGGGCGAACCCGGACCAGTTGTTCACCTGCACTCCGGGCAGCGCCCGCACGGCGGTGACCGGCCCCTCTCCCCGGCGCTCGGCGGACAGCCGGACCTCGACCCGCTGGGTGTCGACCGTGGTCGGCAGCTCGAACCACACCGTGTGGCCGCCGTCGATGAGTTCGTCGGCCACGGACCGCAGCGTCTCGCTGGAGCGGGCGTGGTCCAGGGCGCGGGCGTTGGCCAGCCAACGGGCCCGGGTGGCCTCGCCGGTCCAGCCGCCGCTGCCGGTCAGGGGCGGCAGGAAGCCGTGCTCGCGCAGCCACCGTTCGGCCAGTTCGAACAGCGGCTCGGCGCCGTCGACGTGCAGGGTCGTGGTCGAGACGCCCAGTGCGTGCAACTGCGCGACCTCGGGCGGCAGTCGGCGCGGCGCGGCGTCCCGGTCGCCCTCCAGGGCGGCGCGGGACGGCACCTGGAACACCACCGGGTACGTCACCGGCCCGCCGCGGGTGTCCAGCGGGCTGCCCGTCGGCGGATGCGCGGGGCCGTGGTTCGGTCGGACGAGCTCCACCTTGAGGGCGACCTGGCCGCGTACCCGGAAGAGTGGTCCGCCCCACTCCAGCGCCTGGGACCTGGTGACCTCTCCGCCGGCCCCCAGGCCGTACGACACCTGGTAGCGCGCTCCGGCGTTCAGCGACACCGAACCGCCGACCGGGTCGGTCACGCTGTCGGTCTGCGGGGCCGAGAAGCCGAGCGAGACGCCGAGGTCGGCGCCCGCCGCGTTGGTGACGGTCGACTGTCCGGTGACCCGGACCGCGCGCACCACCATCTGCATCAGATCCGCCCCGGGGGCCGCCGGGCCGACCGTCTCACCGCCGCCGGTGAGGTCCGCGTGCACCCGGAAGAAGCCCAGCACGGAACCGTCGTCGGCCAGCAGTACCGGTGAGCTGTGCCATCCGCCCAGCATTTTGGGCAGCGCGTCCCGCAGGTTGCGGGCTCCGAGGAAGCGCCGCAGGTCCTGCCGCGATGCCTCCGACACCCCGCCGAGGTGCGGCGCGAAGGACTCCTCCACCGCGTGCAGCACGCGGTCCGGGCCGAGCACCGACTCCACCGCGTACAGCGGGGTCCGGTGCACCGCCTCCTGCAGCGGGGCGGGCTCACGTGCGGCTGCGGTCTCCCGCACCACGGCGGTTTCGCCGGAAGCGCCGTCCGTGCTCCGCGCCGCCTCGTTCCGCTCTGCGTTCGACGGCTCGGGCCGGGTCAGGTACTCCGGGAACCAGACGGCGATCCGGCCGCTCGTCCGCTCGGCCGTCCAGTCACCGGCGGGCGCCCCGTCGCCGGTCCGCACCTGCCACCGCATCCGGTACTCGAACGGCACCGCCCCGCCGAGGATGGTGGTGATGGACAGCGACTGCGCGCCGCCCACGGCGCCCACGGCCGTCGACAGCTGGTTGCGCACGACGTTCACCTGCGGCTGCACCACCACCTGACGCAGTGCGCCGGCCCTCGGGATCTGCCACACATGGCTGTAGTTGAACTGGAAGGTCCGCAGATCGGCCGACCCGGCGGTGTTCCCCGCCTCCGAATAGCCCGCGCCCCAGCGCTGGACCCGGTTGGGCACGCCCTCGGCCAGCCCGTCGAGCAGCTCCGGCGCGGAGCGGGCGTCGTCCAGCCGCAGTCGTACGAAGACGGTTCGGGGCACGCCCCGGTACACCAGCGGCAGCCGCAGTCCGCTCTCACTGTGTACGTCGGCCCACTCATGGACCAGGTAGGCGGAGGTCAGCCTGGAGCTGAGCTGTCGACGGAGGTTCTCGTCGGCCCCGGTCGCCCCCTCCAGCTGACGGGCCATCTGCTCCCGCAGCCACCCGACCGTCTCCTCCGGCACCATGCCGAGGTGGGTGGTGCCCTGGGCGCCGTCGAAGGCCGAGCCGTACGTGCGAACGTGGTCGCTCAGTTCCCGGGAGGGACTTACCGTCTCGGTCTTGGCCCCGGGGGCCGGAAGGTCCCGCACGGCCGTTTCCGCACCGGAAAGGGCTTCCTGCCGGGTGACCGACTCGGGTCCGGTCACTGAATCCGGCTCAGGCCGGGTGACCGACTCGGGCTCAGGTGTGCGCTGCTGTTCCTCCGGCTGCGGCTGCTCGGACCTCGCCTCCGAACGGGGCTCCGCCTGCTCGCGCTCCCCGCCTGTCACTCCTTCATGCTCCGCCTGGCGCTGCGGGTCCTGCGCCGCCTCCGGGACCTCCGTACGCGGCTGCTGCGCCGCCTGCTGCGGCTCCGGCTGCGGTTGCGTCGAGCGGTCGCGGGCGAACTGGCCCAACACCGCGTCCAGGCTGCGCAGCTCCTGCGGGCGCGGGCCGAGGACCCCCGCGTCCAGCTCCTCCGCCCTCGTGTCATCCACGGGGACGACCGGGGCGGCGACAGCCGGGCCGGCGGCTACGGCGGTGCTCGGGCCGGCCTGGTCCGTCATGGCCGGACCGGCCGTGTCCGCCGGCTCGGGGAACCCCGCGCCACCGGGCGGGAAAGGACGCGTGTCGGGTCCGGCCAGCTCTCTGGCCAGCTGTCGGGCTGCCGCCTCGCCCCGCGTGTGCAGGACACGGGCGACCTCGGCCAGCTGCCTGTGGTGGTTCTCCCGCAGCGCCTCGGACTCCGCCTCGTTCCCGATCACCATCGGCGCGCGCAGGTACGCACTCGACGTGTTCAGCAACCTCGCGGCGTCGGTGCGGGAGACCTTCCACTCCGCCGCCAGCTCCGCCACCGCGTCCGCCGGGAACTGCTGGGCCGACGCGCTGTCCGGGCGCGTACGAGCCTCGGGGTCCAGCCCCAGCTCCCGCAGCGTGCTCCGGGCGGCTTCCAGCGCGCTGACCGCCTTCGTCTGCTCACGCGTCTTGGCCCGCTTGTCCCGTATCTGCCGCGTGCCGTCCTGCCCGGCCACGGCCGAGTGGTACGCCGACAGAGCGTCCGCGAGCCGGACCAGCTCGGGGTCCACCGGCTGTGTGGACGCTCCTGCGGTGGAGCGGTTGTTCCCTGCGCCTGCCGTGTCCCCGGCCCTGCCCTTGCCCTTGCCCTTACGGTCCTCGGTCGCCTGCGCCGCGGCCCGCGCCGCCGCCTGGCTCACCCTTACCGTCGAGGCCCGCAGGGCGGGCTCATTACCGACCGCCCCGATCTCCAGCGGGCCGCTCACGTAGCGCGCGCCGTTCCCGTCCCACTGGTACTTGTTGCCCTGCCGCGTGCTGCTGATGGCGTACACCATCGTGTCGACCCTGCCGTCGTCGGCGAGGACGTACGCGAACGAGGCACCGCCGCTGCCGCCGTCCAGGTGGACGTGGAGCGCCTGGTGGGCGCCGACCGGGCGCTGCCGCTCCTGGAGTTCCCGCGGACGCCGCTCGCCCCGGGCCACCTCTCGCAGCACTCGCAGCCGCTCCGGCCCCAGCGCATCCTTCGGCACGTGCAAGGCGTACACGAGCCGCCCGCTGTACTCCCAGGTGTCGGGAAGGTGCGGCTGGAACACCGCCATCCGCTCCTCGACGCGGGCGGCCTCCTCCGACCGCACCGCGTCCTGACGTGCGCGCGCCTGGTCCCACACCCCGCGTGCCATGTCCCGCACCCGGCCGTGGAAGTCCCCCTCCAGGACGGCGCCCAGCTGGTCGAGCCAGTCGTGGACATCGGTCTCGAAGCTCTCCAGCCTGCCCTCATCGGAGGCCAGGAACTCGGCGAAGAGGTACTCACGCCAGGCGGCGGGCTCCCGGGTCAGGTCCTCCAGCACCGCCGGTGCGCCCAGCAGCAGGGGCAGCAGCTCAGGATGCCGGCCCAGCCCTCCGGCCACTTCCGCACCCGCCGGGGTCAACAGCAGGTCCGCCGCCTCGGGCACCGATGCCAGTGCCTCGGCCCACACCGAGGCAGGCTTCGGCTCCGTCTTGCGCCGCCCGCTGTTCGCCGTCTTGCCGACGCCCTTTCCGGAACGGGCCGGTGCGATTCCGTCCTGTGCCCCACCGCCCTGCGTGACCGCCGTCTCCCGGCCGGGGACGGCGGTACGGGCCAAGGCCGCCACCAGGCGCTCCCCGGTGGTGTCCGCGGCCAGTTGCCGGAATCGGCCGGGGTCCCGTGCCAGCTGCCGCAGTTCGTCGGCGAAGTCGGGAACCTGGAGCGCGCGGGTGCGCCACGCAGGCGTGGCGAAGAACCGTTCGGCGAATTGGGGATCGCCGTCCAGGAAGTGCGTCAGACCGGTATGGGCCAGCAGCCGCCCGAGGTCCTGCGGATCCATGCCCGCCAGGATCTCGGGCCGCTCCGTGAACCGGCCCAGCAGCGTCCCGCGATGGGCCAGCCGGCGCACCACCTGAGGCGTCAAGGCGTCGGCGAACACCCGCTCGGCGCGCGCCGTGCGCCACAGTGGGGTGTTACGGACCACGTGGTCGACCAGGCCGTGGTTGCGCAGCAACGTCCCGGCCAGCCACGGGGCAGCCGCCAGGTCCTGTCCGATCCGCGGGTCGTCGGTCATCGCCTCGGCCAGGCCGCGTACCGCGCCGAGCGCCGTCCGCAACGGGTGGAGGTCTCCCTCCGACGCCGCCGCCAGAACGGCCGCCACGTGCGGTTGTTCGCGCAGCAGACGGTGCAGCAGCCCGCCCAGCGGGCGGCGCTCCAGCAGCCGCGCCAGGTGGTCGTCGGCCGCGAGGGCGGCCACCACCCCAGGGTTTTGCAGCACGGTCTCCAGCAGTTCGGCGGAGCCCAGCACGACGTCGGCCTGGCGCGGATACGACCGGAATGCCCAGAGCAGGGGCGAGTTGGACAGCAGCCTGCCGAAGTGGGCCGCGTCGGTGAACGCCTCGGGATGGTCGGCCAAGCCCCGGGCCAGCATCTGGAACTGGCGCAGCAGCTTCAGCACCGGCCGGCCCTGCGCGACGGCCTGGGCTACGGCCTGGGCGACCGGAAGGCTGCTCACCACCGCCCGGATGACCAGGGTGTCCACTTCCCTGCCGGTGAGGAACCGGACCAGCTCGGCGGAAAGGCCAGGAGTCCGCTGCAGGAGCTCGGCGACCGGACCGCCGTCGGCGAGGACGCGCGTCACGTCCTCGGCCTTCAGCATCAGCCTGTTCAGGTTCTCGTCGTTCAGTGCCTTCACGTACGCGTCCGGTCGCAGGTGGAAAAGGCGGGCCAGCGCCGGGTTCTGGACCAGGTCTTCGGTGAGTTTCGGGTAGGAGATCAGCACACTGGCGGCGCTCGAGTCGTCCACGACGTACCGGTAGGTGTAGTCGTTGGTCCGCAGGACCGCGGTGAGAGGCTCGTTGTCCTGGAGTGGCACCAGGATCGAGGAACCCGTGTCCTCGATGAGTTCGAGAAGTCTGGGCCTCACCTCCAGCGTCTCGGCCAGCTCCGAGTTCGAGAAGAGGCGGGAACCCAGCACGAGGCTCCGCCGGGCCGCGGCGAGCAATGAGTCGTTCCCGCGGACCCTGTCGTCGACGCCGAGGAGTTCCGGCAGGCGTTCCTGCTGATCGGAGTCCGACACGGCCTCCGCGATCGCGTTCCTGGCCTCGTCCTGCGGGCGGTGCCACAGACCGCCCCAGAAGGGGTCGTCGGTCTTCAGACGCACGCCCTCGGGAGACAGCACGGCGTCACCGCCGTACTTCGTCACGATCCGTTCCAGGTCCTTCACCCAGGACTTGGTCTTCCGCTTTTTCGCGTTCTGGGCCTTGCGCGCCGCGGCGACGGCGGACACCTCGTTCTGGAAGGCGGAGTCCTCCAGCCTCCCGACGAGGCCGGGGCGCGCGATCGCCTCCCGGAGCGCCTCCGGCGCCGAGGCCAGCAGGCTCAGCAGGTTCTGGTTGCGGCTGAGCCCGGCGAGCAGATCGCGAGCGTGGAAGAACTCACGCCAGTGAGTCGTGGTCAACTGGAAAAGCTGCCGGGAGGCCAGTTCCCGCACCACATCCGGGTTGGCGTGGAGATGAGCCAAGGCTTCGGCGTCGACAGCGTCCAGTACGCGCCGGTCGTCCCCGGCCAGCCTGATCAGGGCGCTGTCGTTGTTGAACAGCACCTCCTGCAGTTGCCGTTGGTCCTTCACACGCAACAGCAGGTCGTCGAAACCCGACACCCGCAACGAGGTGAAGATCCGCTCGTCGGTACGCCGCACCGACCAGGCGGGGAGGAACTCGTGGAAGGCCGGCAGATTGGTCTGGTATTCGAGGAGCAGGCCCGCAGCGGGGTTGGACCACACCATTCCCCCTACGAGGGGATTGGTTTCGGCTTCAGCCGCGAGTACCTGTCGCATGTCACCGAACCCGGCTTCGCGGAGGTCGGGGGCCGCGGTGAACCAGCGTTCCAGGGGGGTGTGACGCAGGGCCGCCCTCAACAGGTGGGGAGCGAGCAGCGGCGAGCCCTCCCACACCAGCGCGCGCAGCCTCTCGGCCCCGGTGTCCAGCAGACGCCGGTACTCGTGGGGATCCGAAAGCAGGCCGGGATGGTTCAGCAGCACCGTCATGAGGGCGTTGTCCGCTTCCAGGACCGCCGACCGAGCGGGCTCGGCCGTCAGGACGACATCCAGGCCCGGGTGAGCGGCCCGGACACGCGACAGCAACTGACCGTTGGTGGCCAGTGACCGCTGTGACGACGGATCGGACACCGCCGCGGCGGCCGGCTTCGGTGGCGTCGCATCCCGCAGGACGCCCAGCAGGTCGGAATCCGGCACGGCGTCGAAACGCGTGGGGTCATGAGAGAGCCAGGTGGCGACGGCCGGGTTGGCCACCGCTGCTTTGAGCCACCGAACGTCGGACGACAGACGATCGGCGAACGCGGGAAGATCCGTCAGGACATCGACCAGCCGCGGGTCCCCCGAGAGGACGTCGAGGAGGCCGAGGTCCTTCGTCACCGCCGACAGCAGCCCCGGGGAACCGATCACAAGTCTCGCCTGGTCGGCGTGGAGCTGCAGACGGGCACGCAGTTTCCCTTTGCCGAACAGTTCCTGGTAGTCAACGGCGACGGGCTCAGGGGAGCGATGGTTGACCCAGAGCGCCAAGGCCAGTGTCCACTCGGTGGAGAACGCCCGCGCGCTCTCCACCGAGCCGGCCAGCACAGCGGTGGCGAACTCGGGAACCTCCGCGATGATCTCTGCCACCGGCCCGATGCCGGCCAGGGCGGTGATGTAGGGCACCTGGCCTTGGAGATGGGTGGCCAGCCCGACGGAACTCAACAGATTGACGGTGGCGGGGGAGCGGCTCTCAATCGCCTCCACCAGCTCCCGTCGCCCGTCGGCGGACGGCGCCAGCAGGTCGTCCAGGAACTTCGGGTGGCGCCGGTACTCGTTGAGGAAATCGGGGTGCAGATCGCTCATGTCTTCGAGCAGCACACCGGCCCCGGACAGCACCTCCAGATGCTGTGGCCGCAGACGGAGCAACGCTCCCAGCCCGGGCTGCTTGACGATCGCCTTGCCCACGTGCAGATGAGCCGGGTCCATCAGCGCGTCGACCAGCTGCCCGTGCTCGGGCTCCATCCAGCGCCGGTCGCTCACCACCATGCGGGCCAGATCCCCGGCCGGCCAGTCCTCGTGCCAGGAACGGGTCGCGGCCGCGGTCAGGAACCGGGTCAGGGCCTCCGATGTGATCGCGGCGGCATTGGCCCCCTGGAGCGCATGTCGGGCCGCGTCGGTGAGCATCTGGCGGATGCGGGAGCCCAGTTGGGCCGCACGCGGCGGGGCGCCACCCGGCAGGGACGGATGGGCGGACCTGATGCCGGGCGTCTGCACCGCCAGATCGTCGGCCAGAGCCTGGGCCGTCTCAAAATCCCACGTCCACCCGAGCGTCTCCACGATCCGCAGGAGCGCCCGGTGCTGCGCATCCCTCAGCCGCACGGTCTGGGCGTCACTCCCCAGCAAAAATGCCGGCTGCAGCAACCCGGACGCCTCAACGGAACGCTCCAGGAAACCGTCGTCGCCGAATTCCTCGCGAAGCGACCACTCCCTCTCCGACGTCTCGTGCCCGGCCCCCAGGCCCGCCCCGGACTCAGCCTCCTGCTCCCGCAATGCCGGAGACAGCCCGCCACCCGCCCCGCCGACACCCTCCTGGAGCGACGCGACCCAGTCGTCCAGGTACGGCATGTCATCCGCCTGCCCCAGCCACACCGGTGGCGGGTCGAACGTTCCGAAAGGGTCCGCGAGCGCGTCACCGGTCGCCGGCCGCCCCTCGGCGAACGGATCGGTGAAATCCATCTGGCCGGGCGGCAGGTACGCTCCGTCGAACCCGACGCCCGGCTCCCAGGCGCCGTCCGTGCTTCCACCGATTGCGGGCGCCCCGAGCGACCCCAGACCGCCGAAGTACGGACTGGTGTCCGGTTCGGGCACATCCAGGTCGGCGCCCATGTGTCGCCCGTCGCCCAGCTCATCGCCGCCCGGCGCCAACACTCCGTGGAGGGAGGCGACATCGCCGCCCTCGCCCGTACTTGTGTCCCGCGCCGCCGTTGCCATGCCGACGGTCTCCGGAGCGGTCCCTGCGGACGCGTCCCCGGCTGTACCGGGCACACCGGGCACACCGGCAGCCGTCACCGCGTCCCCGCGGTCCGGCAGCAGCCCGGACTGGTAAGCGAGGATCCAATCACCCCACGCGGTGCCGAAGGCCCTTCGGATGTCGCTGCGTTCGTTGTCGTTCAGGCGGTTCTTATGCCGCATCGACCTGATCCATGCGGCGAGGTCGAAGGGGGCCGGGTGCCCGATGTCCACCGCCGTGATGTCGGCGTCCGGCGGCGGCACCACGATGGTGCCGTTCCTGCCCGCGAGGTACGCCCTCGCCGCCGACATCGCGTCCTGAGTGGACCAGCGCATACCCAACGCGTCCCACGCGTTCACCACATCCCGGGAGAGCTGCGAGCGCGTCCGGCGCAGCTCGTACAGTGCGCGTCCCAGATTGCGCTGTGTACCCGAGGCATCGGGGAGCCAGGTTTCGAGAGGAGTCTCCAGATGGTGGTTCGCGGAGAAGAACCGCTGGGCGGCCACGTACTTCCAGCTCCGCGCCAGGCTCGGGGGGACCGGGGCCGTCACTGGAAGTCTCGGCGGCGGTTCCACATGGCTGTTCCCGGCGTCCGGCAGCAACCGCGTACCAGTCCGCCCGGTCTCCCCGGGGCGCACCGGTGACGTCGTGTCTGCGAAGCCGGAGAGGCCGCCACCGGGCAACGCGAGATCCGGCCCGGACATGTCCGGGGCTGCGTGCGCGCCCCGCCCGGCGATCAGCTCCGCCCCGCGGGGTGCCACCTCGTCCGCGCGGTGTGCGGTGCCGCCCTCGTCCCGGTCCGTGGCGGGATCTGCCATCCGCACATCGGCCACGGACGGGCCGGCCTCTTCGGACGCCCCTCCGGGCCGTCCGGTGATCGCCGCCTCGTCATTCCTTCTCGAAAGCTCTTCCTGACGCTTCCCTGCGATCCAGTCACTCCAGTCAGGGCCGAAAGCGCTCCGCAGCTGACGCGAATCCTCGAGAGTGAAGCGCGGGGTGCGCCGCATCGCCCTGATCCACGCGGCGAGGTCGAAGGGAGCCGGGTGCCCGATGTCCACCGCCCTGATGTCGGCGTCCGGCGGCGGCACCACGATGGTGCCGTTCCTGCCCGCGAGGTACGCCCTCGCCGCCGACATCGCGTCCTGAGTGGACCAGCGCATACCCAACGCGTCCCACGCGTTCACCGCATCCCGGGAGAGCTGCGAGCGCGCACCTCGCAGCTCGTTCAGCGCGCCTCCCAGGTCGCGCCGGCTTCCCGTGGCATCGGTGACGAAGGTACGTCCGGGAATCTCCAGGTGCTGGTTCGTGGCGGCGAAAGCCCGCGCGGCCAGGAACGTCCAGTCGCGCGTCAGGTCCGGCGCGGACCGGACCATCTTGTTCTCCGAACGCTTCGGAAAGCGGAGAAGGTAATCCCACTGCAACCGCTCCACTGCTTCCAAGGTCAGAAGCTGTCCGAACGTGGTGCTCACGTAGTCGGCGACCTGCCCGAACGTCAGCTGCCGCTGCCTGTGGTCGCGCTCCCGCTTCCGCAGATTCGCGAGCAGTTCCCTCTTCTGCTGGTCAGACAGCGCAACGGCGTCCGGCAGGGCGGGGGGCAGGTGCCCGGCGGACACAGCCCAAGGCCTCGACCGCCACGGCTCGGGCGGCTTCGCGAAACTCTGGGCTCCCGGTCCCCGTTCCGCCAGCGGCTGCGCGGCCGACTGGGAGCCCGGTCCCCGTTCCGTAACCGGCTGCGCGGCGGCCCGCCGGCCCACGCCCGACCGCCGGCCGGAGGGCCCGGTCGCGGACGTGTCGGTGGAGCGCCCGCCGTCACCGGCTGACGGTACGGCTGCGGAAGACGCCCACTGGTAGTCCCACTGCAGCCTTTCCATCTGCTGCCGGCCCAGCCGCAGCCCCAGGGTGTCGCGTACCCGGTCGGCGACTGCACCGAGCGTGACCGCCTCCGTGCCGTCCCCGAGCCCGCGCAGGTACTCGAAGATCTCGCCCTGCTGATCCGGCGTCGGCCACTGCACCCACAACGGACGCGCGAAGGGCTGGGGCCGTGCCTCGGACGCCCACGGCCTGGCCCGCCACTCCCCCTGCTCCTCCGCACCACCGGACCGTACGAAGGCGTCCACGTCGATGGGCGCGGCAACGCTGCCCCTCAGGGCCTCCGCTGCCTGCGGCCGCGAGACCTCCTCCGGCGCTGGGGTCCGCCCGAACAGTTCCTCCATGAGACCGTCACCGGACACCGGTGGCAACCTACGGGACGACGGGCCGGCCTCCGCCCCACGTCCCGTCGCCCCCGACCCCGACCCACGCAGACGACGCGACGGCGCACCACCTGGCATCGTCTGGCGGTACTGCCTTCTTTCTGACACGTTCTCGGGCAGGTCCCGACGTCCCAGCAGGTCGCGACCGGCCTCGGCCGGGTCAAGGAGCCGGGCCCGCAGTACGTGGTCGCCCAGGCCGGTCCGGGGCGCGTCGGGCATGGTCTGCACCAAGCGCCGCGACCACCTGGGGAGACGGACTGTGTCCACCGGCCTGAGCGGGCTGTCGCCCAGCGTGCTGAAGGTGACGGACCGCACCAGGCTGCGGAGTTCCGGGTGGCCGGCGATGAACCCGACGACCGCGTCCCACATCTGGTCCGGACGGGGCTGGCTGCGGATCACCGGCGCGACCTGAGCCAGGTTGAGGTTGCCCGGCTGCCGGTGCAGGCCCTGGACGAGGGTGACCAGCACGCCGCGGGCGACCCGCAGGGCTTCCTGGGCGTCGTACGGCGGCGCGGCAGCGGCAGCCGCCTCGTCCCTCTCCGCGGGATTCGGCGGGAGCCAGGACTGGGCGGACGCGAGCGTGAAGACCTCCTGCGAGCCGAAGACCAGTCCGTCCAACATGTCCGGCAGCCCGACGCGGCGGGCCAGCTGCCGCCATACGGTCAGGCTGGGGCCGGTGCGCATCAGTACCTCGTCCCGCACCGTCTGCCGCGTGTGGTTCAGGACGTCGGGGGCGAGCGGGCGCCGCACGGAGCGGTCGTCCGGGACCTCTTCGTCATTCTGCAGCAGCAGGGCACGCACCATGTTCTCGGCCGGAGTGCGTGTGTAGTTGCCCCGGACCACGTCCCTGAGGAGGTCCAGGAAGGCATGCCCGGCGGGTGCGATCATGACCGCGTTGGACGCCCGGCCCGCGTGGCGCATGATGCCGAAGCCGTGGTCGGAGTCGACGACCCGGCGGACCTCGCCGGACAGGTCGCCGGAGACCACGTTGTCCCCGTCGGTGTACACACCACCGAACCGGGCCAGAATCTCGACGCGCAGGATGTCACTCGCCGCCGCGTACGCCGGACCCGTCCGCCGAGCGGTCTCCGCCTTGTAGATGCCCTCCAGTTCCATGGGCGATGTCGCGGAGAAGATCTCGTCGACGTTGACCAGTCCGACCTTGGCGTCGCGCGCCCAGTCGAGCATGTCCAGTACCTCGGCAAGACGGCGGTCCACGGCCGACGTGCCGGCCGGCCGTTTCCCGGTGGCCCGGGCGGCTTCGAACTCGGCGCGCGACACGTCGGTCCACAGAATGACGCCGAAGTCCGGCTGAGAGGCCGCCAGAGCGGCTATGTTCCGCCGGAACCCGCCCATCGCCCCTTCGTCCGCCAGCGGCCCGCCGAGCCAGATGGTGTGAACCAGCCTCGCGACCCTGACGGCTTTCGGCAGACCGAGCATCGTGGCACGGCCCATGGACCGCCGACCCGCCTCGATCACGGACTGAGGCCGCCGGGACAGCGCGGAGGGCCGCACCCCGTCCCCTCGCGGCACCGGTCGGGTCATGTCCACGGCGGCGAAGAACGCCGTGCGCTGGGCCGCCTTCAGCTGGGTGAAGTCATAGCCCCGCAGGAACTCCGGGGCCGGCGGCGCCTGTCGCTGCCCGTAGACGTCCGGCCCGAGAATCCTGGCCACCGCGGCCGCGGACGGGTCACCGCCCAGTCCGGAACCACGGCGAAGGTCGAACCCACGTCCGAGCTCCTGCTGGAACGTGAGGACCGACGGGGCGGGTCCCGGAGCCGGATCCACAGTCCGCCCGATATCGGAAGCACCCGCCGACAGCCCCGGCACCGCGGACCTGATACCGGGCGTCTCCTGCGCCAGCCGGTCGGCCAGTGCCCGGGCCTGCCCTCTGTCGCCGGTCCGCTCCAGTGTGTCCATGATCCGACGCAGCGCCTCCTCCTGCGCCGCACGTACCCGAACCTCGCCCCCACCCCGGCCGATCACCACAGCGGGCCGGAGCAGCTCCGCCGCCTGATGCCACGGGTCCTCGGGGCTGTCATAGGTGACACCGGGCAGGTCCGACGAGGGCGTCTCGTGCCGTTCCTCCTCGCCCGCCCGCTGTGTGTCCATGTCGTGGGTGCCGGGCGGGCGGCCGGCGGTCAGGCCGGCGGTGAACGCGTCGTCGTACGCCGCCTCGTGGTCGGCCCACGACGTGGACAGCGCCTCGGGTGCCCACAGCAGTTCGTACTCGGCCAGGAAGTCGGCGCGGAAGTCGTCGGCGAGGTCGGCCCACTGGTCCGGGGCGGTGTCCTCGTCCGCACGCAGCGTCCCGAAGGAGCGGGCCGCGCCGTGCAGTGCGGCGTTCACGCCGGACTCGAAGGCGAAGTGGGCGGGCAGCGCGCGGGCCTGGTCGGCCAGCAGGGCATCCCACTGCCGTACCGCGCCGGTCAGTTCCTCCCGCGTGGTCACGCGGCCGGTGAACAGCCCGTCGAAGGCGGACAGCAGCCGCTCGTCCAGACCGGCGCGGGCCCGGGCGACGTCGGCCTCGGAGAGCGTCTGGTCACCGTGGGCCGCACGCCACCGGTCGAGCTGTTCGTCGAAGAGGCGTCCGGAGGTGGCCACCACGGTGTCCCGGGCGTGCCGCACCGTGAGCCAGGTGTGCAGCCGGTCCCGGTCGGTCAGCCGGTCGTAGGCGGTGCGCCAGCCTTCCAGCCGCGCCTGGACACCCACGGCGTCGGCACCCGCGCGGTCCGGCGGGAAGATCTGCTCGAAGCGGTCGTTGACGGCCGCGGCCACCGAGACGTCCAGGGTCCGGCGGAGCAGCGGGCGCACCTGGTCGAAGGAGACCGGGAAGCGGTCCAGGAACGTCCGGCCCGTCCCCGGTCCCGTTTCCGCCCAGGTGTCCACTGCGTTCGCGATGTCCTGCTGCGAGCGGAGGATCTCCGCCTCGCGGGCCGCCTGGTGGGCCAGTTGTGTCGGCAGCCCGGCCAGGAGGTCACGCACCCGGTCCTGCCACACCCGCGGCAGCGCGCCGCCGCCGACCGTCAGCCCGGCGGCCGCGTCGGTGGTGGGGAAGACTTCCTCGAACGCCTCCCGCAACGTCCGGCGGGCGTCGTCGAGGACCCTGGCCCGGCCCGGCTCGGACACCTCCGTGTTCTCGGGGTCCAGGGTCGCCAGCAGGTCACGGTCCCGACGGTCCAGGCGGTCCCGGAAGGAGCCCGTCATCTCCTCGAACGCCGCGTCAAGACGCGCCAGTTGTCCGTTGAGCAACGCGTGCCGGTCGAACTCCGCGTCCAGTGCGCCGACCAGCGTACGCAGCTGCTGCGTCGCCTGCCGTACGGCGTCGCTCATGCCGGTGCGGACATCGGTGACGGAGTCGAGGGCGATACCGAGGGCGGTGTCCCACCGGTCGTGGAAGTCCGGGGCGGTCTGCTCGCGCACCGCTTCGGCCAGGTCCAGAGACAGCTCGAACGGCGCCTGCGTTCCGTCGTCCAGCCGGCCGCGCCAGGCGTCGATCAGCCGTCCGCCCCAGTTCCTGAACGCGCGCTCGAACGCCTCCTCGCCGTGGGCACGCGCCACCTCGCGGGCCGCCTCCACGGTGAAGCCGTCCCGTAGTTCCTCCAGCGCCGTTTCGCGGTCCTCGGCCCCGACTGCGGTGAAACGGGTCCGGTCGTCGTGGACCCGGTCGTGCACCGCTGCCAGTTGCTCGCCGGACAGCCCGCGCGCCGCCTCGTCCCGCGCCCACTGGGCGAACGCCTCGTCGAAGGCGTCCTGGTCGACGGCGTTGGGGTCGACGGCGTCCGCCCCGGCCGCGGTCTGCGCCTGGGCCGCCTCGGACTGTGCCCGTGCCAGCAGGTCGGCGTACTGGCGGTGCAGTTCCCGCTGGGCTTCCTGCCACGCCGGGACCCGCCAGTCGTCGGAGGCGGCATGCGACGGCGGCGCGACGAACTCGGCGGCCCGGGCGGTGTCCTGAGCGGTGTCCTGGCCGGCGTGGACGGTCTCGGCAAAAGCGTCGCGCAGGTCGCTGATGTGGCGCCGGGTCCAGTCGACCGTGGCGGCGTGGGACAGCGTGACCGTGCCCTCGCCACGGCCGTCGAGCAGCCGGGCGAAGTCCTGGTACGTCCGGTGACGGGCCTCGGCGACCTCGCGCAGCGCGGTCATCTGCGCGTCGAACCGCGTCAGCGCCTGTTCGCGCGCCTGCGGGGCGTACAGGTCGAGCTTCCCCGCCAGAGGTTCGGTGATCGCCCCGCGCTGCTGCTCGTACCAGGCGGTCAGCTCACGGTCCCACGCCGGGTCGGCCGCGAAACGCGCCGTGCGACCGGCGAAGCTCCGGTTCTCCGCCACCGCCGTCTGCGCCCGCCGCTGCTGGAACAGCGCGGCATGGCGTACGTCGTCGTGCAGCCGCTGACGGCGCTCGGCCTCGTCCGGGACGGCCGTCGCCTCGGTGTGCTCGGCGACGTACTGCTGCCGCAGGAGCGCCAGCTGCCCGGAGTACCAGCGGCGCGTCGGGCTGTTCCACTGCGCCTGGCCGTCCGTCAGGTCGACGCGCCCGTCCGTGCCCCCGCCCAGAGCGGCGTCGAAAGCGGCCCAGGCGGAGTGTGCCTCGGCGTATCGCTGCCGGAACTCCCGCACCAGTTCCGCCGGGTCGGCGGACGACTGTCCGGCGGTCTCCTGCTGGAACTCCTGCGCCAGCGCGGCGGCCTGCTGCGAGCCCGCGAAGGCCGCGCGGTGCTGCGTACCGGGTGCCACCACCGTGGCGACCTCACGGTCGAAGACCTCCGAGACCGCCTCGCGGGCAACGAGTTCGGCACGGGCGGACGTCAGCCGCGTGGTCAGGTCCGCGAGGGCCTCGCCGCGGGCGGCGGTGACCTCGGCGGGGCCTCGGGCCGTACGGTCCTGGGCCCAGGCGTCGGCAAAGACCTCCCGGGCGACGGCGACCGGTCCCGTCGCCTGGGGTGAGCGCAGCTCGGGGAACTGTGCCAGCCGTGTCTCGAACTCCCCGTACGCGCGGTCGCGTGCCTCGACGGTGTCACGCAGCCCGGCCGGCGCCTCGGCCGAGGGCGCGTGCGCCGGGGGCACGTCGGTCCGGGAACCTGCCGACCGGGGCGGGGCGGAAGCGGTGGCCGTGGCGGACTCCGGTGCCGACTGTTCCTCGCGGGCCGCCAGTTCCTGGACCTGGAGCTGCCCGTCCCCTTCACCGCCCCTGGCCGTCCGGCCCGCGCCGCCCCCGAGGGCCGACTCCTCGGACGGCGTGCGGGTGATCTCCATGCGCGCCAGGTCCAACGACCAGGACGGGTCGCGCTGCCAGGCCTGGACCGCCTCGTCCTGCGCCCTGGTCCGCTCAGCCAGCTCCTGCCAGGCCGTCCGCGCCTCCTCCTCGGCCCGGACGACAGGTGCCCTGCCCTCACCGTCCGGCGAGGGCGTGCGGACAGCGGTGTCCCAGGCCTGGGAGAACCCCGACTTCAACGTCGACAGTTCCCGCTGGTACTCGGCCAGCACCCGGGCCGAGCGGATCTCACCGGCCGGGATCTCCAGCTGACGGGCCAGGTCCTCAAGTACCGCGCCCTTGCCGAGCATGCCCCGGAAGTTGGCGGCCACCTGCTGTCGCCACTGCCGGCTCTCCGCCTGGGCGCGCTCACGCGCGGCGGCATCCCTCGACGCCTGGAGTTCGGCGCCGTCCGCTTCCCACTCCTCGCGCACCGTGCTGCCGAACGCGTCACCACGCTCCTGCTCGCGCTGCAGCCAGCCACGCAGATCGCGCCCCAACGGGCCGTAGATGTCCTGGTAGTGGCCGGCCCAGTCGTCGCGGAAGTCCCGCCCCAGCCGGTCGGAGACCTCCTCGGTGACCGTGTACTTCCGCTCCGGCTGCTCGGTCAGCTCACCCCGCCGCAGTCCGGACGGCTCACTCAGCCGCAGTCCGGTCGGCTCGTCAAGCAGTCCGGTCGGCTCCCCCTGCACCCGCTGTTCCGGCCTCGGCCCGGACAACCGGTGGAAGGTCACACCGCCGTCGCGCAGCGCACGCTCCATGCCCCACTCGAACCGCAGCCGGTCCTGCAGGGACGGCTCCAGGGTCGGCAGGTACTCGCGGAAGAAGAGGTCCTCACCCGCCGCGACCCGGTCCGGCCCCCACTCGCCGAACCGGCCACGGCCCGCGAGTTCGCGGAAGACGTGGGTGACGTCCTCCCGCAGTCCCTCGTGGGCACGCTGAGCGCCGGGCCCATCGGCCTCCAGCCGCTCGAACCGCGCATCGGCTTCCGCCAGCGCGCGCTCCAGGCCGACCTGGTACTCCAGCCGCGTCGGCAGCTCGCGGACCAGCCTGTCCTGCGTGTCCCGCAGCCATTCCGCGTAGGCGTCCCACTCCTGGCCGGTCAGCGCCCGCGGGTGCCTGCCCGCCAGGAACCTCTCGGCCTCGGCCGTCAGGTCCGCGCGGTGATCGGCGACCACCGCCTCGGTGTCGACCGTGACGGCCTCCACCGGGTCACGCCCCGTGGACCGCTGCCATTCCCCGAGGCGGGCCTCGACCTCCCGTTCGGTCCCTGCCCTCAACTGCTCCTCGGTGACCCGGGCCCGCAGCCGCGCTTCCCACCGCTCGCGGAAGTTATCCAGCTGGGAGCGCAGGGTGTGGCGCTGTGCCCGCCAGTCGTCGTAGTCCATCCGGCGGGTCGGCGTACCGTCCCCGCGGGGCAGGATCCGGGTCGTCTCCTCGAACTCGGCACGGAAGTCGGCACGGGCCTCGTGCACCCACGACGCCTCCGCGTCGGCCTCCACTCGCCTGCCGAGGAAGTCGAACGTGTCCGCGGCCTCGGCCGCCAGGTCCAGACGGGTACGCAGGCCCCGGGTGAGGTCCCGCAGTCCGCTGTCGTAGGCACGGTGCACCTGGGACCAGTCGAAGGAGTCGACACCTTCACCGTCGCGCCGCATACCCTCGGCGGCGCGGTGCACCTCCCCGACCGCCTCGGCGACGAACTCCCTGCGGGCCTGCTGCAGTTCCTCCGGCGACAGGGCCGAGCGCCCGTCGGCGGACTCGCTGTCGAACACGTCCTCCGCCGACCGCCGGGCCAGATGCGCCGCCGCGGAGAGCTCGAACTCGTCGTGCAGCCCCGCCGACAGCCGGTCGAACGATTCGGCGAAATCGGAGCGGGTGATCTCGCCCCGCCGGTACTCGTCGAACGCCGCCTGCCAGCGCTCGTCGAAACGCGACTTCACGTCCTGCTGCCAGTCCTTGCGCACCTGTTCGAGGCGCGCCTGCTCCTCCGCCACCTCGCGGGGGCCGGCGTCCTCGGACAAGGGCCGGGCCGCCTCGACGTCCGGCCGCTGAAAGGCGGGGTTGGGGTCCGCCAGACGCCCGGCGAAGGCCTCCTCCACCTGGCGGTCGGCCTTCTGCTGCCACCCGTACCGGTCCTGCTCCTCCTCGAACCGGCCGCGGTACACGTCGACCACGCGCTGCTGCTCCGCGTGCCAACTCTTCGCGAGCTCCGGGTCATCGCCGTGGAACCGATAAGGCTCCGTCCGCCCGGATCCCTTCCACGCCCCGGCGGGCCCGTCAGGTCCCGAGTAGGGGGGCGGCGGGTCCCCGCCGTCACTACCGCCGCGGTCCGCGTATGCCTGCGGCTGCTTCGGGTCCGCAGCGTGCGGCGCCTGGTGCTGCTCCGGC
>NZ_JBEYFS010000154.1:0-30230 GCF_040634475.1 Streptomyces sp. NPDC007095 | reverse complement strand
AATACTTTCCCAAGGGAACCGACCTGTCCGGATATACCCAGGCCGAGTTGGATGCCGTCGCCCTCAAGCTGAATACCCGCCCCCGGCAGACCCTCCGGTTCGAAACTCCCGCTGATAGGCTCGCGGCAGCTGTCGCATCAACCGGTTGACTCCGCCGCGCATTTTTTCAGGAAGGAGTTTTCCATCTCCAGCTCACGGTTCCGCCGTTCGAGTTCCTTCAAGCGCGCCCGCTCGTTCACCGTCAATTCTGCATCGGGAACCGGTTCCTGCTGCTTCTGGTGCTTCTTCACCCAACCGCGTAGCGTCTCCGAGTTCAGCTCAAGCTCCCGGGCAACTTCGGAGATCGTCTTGCTTGACATCAACGCGATCTGGACGGCTTCCTCGCGAAACTCCGGCGAGTACTTACTGGGTGGCGCCACTTCTTCCTCGTTTCCTGTTCAGGGCAACCATATTGGGTCCATGTCCGGAAACTTCGTGGCCCCTCAACCCTCAGAAGATGCACACCCAAAGAGAATCCCGGGATGACGTTGAACGCCATCCCGGGATTTCGTTGTCTTGTGTTATGCGGGGTCGTAGGAGGGTTCCAGGTTTTGTTGGGTTTCTGGTGTGGCGGCGGGTTCGCCGCGGGTGTTGGAGGCTCGCAGCGCGATGGCTCCGGCTGCCACGAGGCAGAGGGCGCTGACGAGCAGGGCCCGCTGGAATCCGGCGGTGAGTGCCTCCGGGGGCGGGGTGTGGGCGGCCAGCAGGTGGCTGGTGCGACTGGTCGCGATCCCGCTGAACACCGCCAGGCCGAGCGCTGACCCGAGCTGGAAAGAGGTGGTGATCAGGGCCGCGGCCAATCCGGACTGATCCTCCGGCACGCCCGCGTTCGCGGCCGTTTGCACACCGGCATACAACAGCCCCAATCCGGTCGCCATGACCACCAGCGGGGCGAGCAGGTTGCCGAGATAGGTTCCATCCGCTGGGATGCGGGAGAGCCAGAAGATGCCACCGGCAGCGAGCAGCGCACCGGAGGCGATGATCGGACGGGTACCGGTCCGGATGAACATCTTCGTCGCCACGGTGGAGCCGAACCCGATGCCGACGGTCACCGGCAGATACGAGAGCCCGGTCCGCAGTTGGGAGTAGCCCAGGACGTTCTGCATGTACAGAGTGACGAAGAAGAACATCGAGTAGAACCCGGCCCAGGCGATCACCTGGGTGGCGTCGGCCGCGGCCAGGCCCTTGATCCGGAAGATCGACATCGGGACCAGCGGATGGGTGCGCCGCTGCTCGTTGACCCCGAACGCGGCCGTCAGCACCGCCGAGGCGGCCAGCCCACCGATGGTGCGTCCCGCACCCCAGCCCTCGTCCGGGGCCTTCACCAAGGTGAAGATCAGCAGCAGCATGCTCGCGGTGACCAGCACCGCTCCGACCGCGTCGAAACCGCCCGGCACGGACCGGCCGTGGTCGGCCTTCAGGATCCGGAACGCCCCGATCAGCACCAGCGCGCACAGCGGGAGGTTCACGAAGAACACCCACCGCCAGCCGAGGTCCTGGGTGAGCAGCCCGCCGAAGAACACTCCGACTGCGGCGGCCAGCCCGCTGATCCCGGCCCACACGCCCAGCGCCTTGTGCCGGTCGGAGTCCTGGAAGGTGGTGGTCAGGATGGACAGCGCGGCCGGGGACATCATCGCCGCCCCGAAACCCTGGGCGAGCCGGGCGCCGACCAGCAGCCCCTGGCTGTTGGCCAACCCGCAGGCCAGCGAGGACGCCGCGAACAGCGCTGTCCCGGCGATCAGCAGCCGCCGCCGCCCCAGCAGGTCCCCGGCCCGACCGCCCAGCAGCAGGAACCCGCCATAGGTGATCAGATAGCCGCTGACCACCCACTGCAGGTTCTGCACCGAGAACCCCAGATGCGTACGGATGGTCGGCAGCGCGACGTTCACGATCGAGCCGTCCACGACGTCCAGGAAGGTCACCGCGCACAGCAGCGCCAGCGTGACCCTGCCACGCCCGGTCGCCAGGAATGACCCCACCGGCGGCGCCGTCGACCCGGTCATGGCGTCGCTCACGACCCGGCGGCTTCCATCACGGGGCCGACCTCGACCCCGCCGCCGACCCGCAGCACCGGGCAGTCCTTGGCCAGCGCCAGCGCGGAGTCCATGTCCTCGGCGGACACCACCGAGTAGGCGACCATCCGGGAGCCGCTGCCGCCGACCTCGCCGAGCGAGGCGTAGTCGGTCACCGCGTTGCCGACGTCCACCAGGGCCGAGCCCAACGCGCCGAACCAGGCCTGCCACTCGGTCGGCGTCCCGGCGTGGGGCGCGTAGTCGGAGGGCACACGGAAGGAGAAAACGTACTTGGCCATGATCTGTGGTCCTGTTCTGTGTCCGGGGCGCGCCCCGGACCGGGACCGCCTCCAATCGGGTAGACGGCGGCACGGCCATGAATTGGGCGCGCGGACACCGCCCAATTCGCGGGCCCGGCGGCGTCGGTATCGATAGACAAGCCGAACGCGCCCTGCGGAAAGAAGAGAAGCGAGGATGCTTGCCGATGGAGATGGACACGACGGACCTGATCGCTCGGGCTCGGGCCGGCGACCACAACGCGTTCCGCGACCTGGTCCAGGGCCACTCGCACGAGTTGCAGGTGCACTGCTACCGCATCCTGGGATCCCTGCAGGACGCCGAGGACGCGCTCCAGGAGACCCTCGTGTCCGCGTGGCGTAACCTCGGCGGCTTCGGCCAGCAGTCCTCGCTCCGGACCTGGCTCTACAAGATCGCGACCAATCGGTGCCTGAGCATGTTGCGCGCCGACAGCCGACGCCCCCGCATCGCCCCGCCGCTGCCCGAGGCCACCCTGCCCGAGCCCTCCGGCGCCGGCGATGCCCCGCCCTGGCTGGAGCCCTACCCCGACGTCCTGCTCGACCACCTCGTCGACCAGCGCCCCGGACCGGAGGCCCGCTACGAGACCACCGAGGCCATCTCCCTGGCCTTCATCACCGCCCTGCAACTGCTGCCCCCACGCCAACGCGCCGCGCTCGTCCTCCGCGATGTCCTGGGCTACCACGCCGCCGAAGTCGCCCAAATGCTCGATGCCACCCAGGAATCGGTTCAAAGCGCCCTCAAACGAGCGCGGGCCACCGTCGACAACCACCTCGCCGACTCCAGCAGCACCGGCAGCAGCGGCACCAGCAATCGCAGGCCTGCACGCCAACCCGACACCGCCGCCGAACACCGGCTCGTCGCCCGGCTCACCGACGCCCTGGAACGCGCCGACCTGGACGCCCTGATCGAACTGCTCGTCAGCGACGTGAGACTCTCCATGCCCCCGGCCATGCTGGAATACCGCGGCATCGAATCAGCCCAGCGCTTCTTCGCCGCCGCCACCTTCCGCCCCGGCCGCACCTACCGCGTGGTACTCACCCGCGCCAACGGCCAGCCCGCCCTCGGCTTGTACCTGGCAGCCCCCCACGCCAGTGTCTACCGCGCCTACGCCCTCCTGGTCATCACCACCGCCGACGACCAGATCACCGCCATCACCGGCTTCAACACCAACGTCATGACGCGCTTCGGACTACCCCGAACCCTCCCCGAAACAGATTGACAGACTTCTGGCGCCACCCTGTTGTCCCGCCTGAAGGCAGAGCTCGGATGGTTGTCTCAGGCTTCTTCAACAGGGTGGAAGAAGACGATCGTCGGCAGCGAGGCCATGGCCAGGCCGGCGATCAGCACGTTCTGCAACTAGTACTCCAGCCGTAGTTCGGTATCTGGGCTGGTCAGCGGCCTGGTGGCGTGGAGTGTAGCGGGGCGTCAGATGGGCGGGACGGACTTCCCCACCGTGCCCCGGCGAATAGGTAGCCGCGCCGTTCGTAGTGGCTCTGGCGGGCGCGTGCCTGGTGGCGTCGTCTCCACCGTGACCAGGTCAGCGTGTGGTGGTGGCGTGCGGAGCGGTGCGGGGGTTCAGCTGCCAGGAGACGGCGGATCTCGGCCGGTGTGAGGTCCACGAGATCGGGCGTGTCGTCGCCGGGGCCCCCCTTTCGCGTTCCTGGGCGGCGATGGCGGCGAGGAACGCGTGGGCGAGCATGGCGAGGGTGATGTGTCGGTACCAGCCGGTGTAACGGCGGACCTCGTACTCGTCGAGGCCGCACTCGTTCTTCGCGGACTGGAGGCATTCTTCGATCTTCCAGCGGCATCCGGCGATCCGGGCTAGGTCGGCGAGGGTGGCGTCCAGCGGAGCGCTGGCCAGGAAGTAGGCGATGTCCTGGGGGTCGGTGATGCTGCGGCGGGCCAGCATCCACCGCCTGCGGGTGGGCTTGTCACCGTCGCGTTCCTCGACGACGGGCAGGAGGGCGCCGGCCCAGTCGTAGCAGCGTTCGCCTTTGGCTCCGGGGCCGGCGGACAAGCGCTGCCACGCCTCCGGCGGGGCCTCACGGCGAATACGGTCCTCAATGCGCGGGCCGTGGACCTGCTGGGACTTGGGGACGGCCACGACGTAGTGGAGCTTCAGGCCGTCTTCGAGAAAGCGGCGGAAGCGGCTGTCCTGGCCGTAGGCGGCGTCCGCGGTGACCCAGCGGAAGCGCAGCGGGGAGGCATGGGCCCGGCGGATCATGTCGCGGGCGAGGGCGTTCTTGGTGGCGAAGGTACGGTCGTCGGGGATGTGGGCGGCCCGGCAGCGGTCACGGTCGTCGGTCCAGGACCTGGGCAGATAGAGGTCACGGTCGACGAGGGCGTGTCCCCGGCTGGTGGCATAGACGGCGAACACGCCGATTTGGCAATTTTCGGTGCGTCCGGCGGTGCCGGAGTATTGGCGCTGTACTCCGGCGGAGGTGGTCCCCTTCTTGATGAAGCCGGTGTCGTCAACGATCAACACGCCGTCGTCATAGCCGAGTTGGTCGGCCACGTACTGCTGCAGGTCGTCGCGGACACTGTCGGCGTCCCAGCGGCTGCGGGAGAGCAGGTACTGCAGTCCGTCCGGGGTGGCGTGGCCGGCCCACTCGGCGAGCTGCCACCCGTTCTTGCGGCCGACCGGGGCGAGCAGGCCGCGTACGTAGTCCCGCATCCGCCTGCGGGGCTCGATCCGGGTGAAGCGGCTCCCGGTCCGCAGGAAGAGTTCTTCGAGTTCCCGATCCCACACATTCACCGGCGCATCGTTGAGCATGTCGAAGGACTGCTCGTACCAGCTCACGGGCATGCGGCAGAGCACTCGTTCGTGGGGCACGGTGGGGAAGTCCGTCCCGCCCATCTGACGCCCCGCTACACTCCACGCCACCAGGCCGCTGACCAGCCCAGATACCGAACTACGGCTGGAGTATCGGATGTGGTGCAGGGCCTCAACTGACCAGTGGTTCTGCACGAGTTCGGCGAGTTGTGGCGGGCCGGTCTGCTCGGGCGGCAGGCTGGTGACCGCGTAGACGGTCTTCGTCTCGACCTTGCCGGTCTTGCGGGCTGTGGCGTCGGGAGGTCAGACGCGGAGCAGGTCGGTCGAGACCGTCCAGAGGCGCTTGGCGGTGGCGGGATCGAGCGCCCATTCCTTGACACCGTGCGGATGCTGCGCGAGGTCGGCTTCGTTCGTCACGGTGTAGGCCTCTTGTGAATCGTCGAGGTAGTGGCCTCCTGAGTGCGCGAACTCCGGGGCGACGGCCGCAACGATGCTGGTGGCAGCCCCCTGCTCGACCGTTTTGTACGTGAAGACTCCGGCGGCTTCGGCCGCATCGAGCGACTCCTTCTGCTGCGTTGTGAAGTTCCGCTGCAGTCCCGTCGCGACACCGCCGGGGTTCACCGCATTGGCAATGATGCCGTCGGACGCCCAGAGGCGACTTGCCTCGACGGCGAATAGAGAGTTCGCCGTCTTCGACTGGGCGTAGGCAATCTGCGGATCGTAGCTGCGACGCTCGAAGTGGAGGTCGTCGAAGTCGATGCCAGCACGCATGTGCGCCGTCGAACTGACCGAGACGATCCGTGCTCCGTCGCGGTCGGCCGCTCCCAGGGCCAGGGCGTCATGGAGGCCGGCGGCGAGGGCGAAGTGGCCAAGATGGTTCGTCGCGAATTGCAGCTCCCAGCCCTCACGTGTGCGTTCGAGGCCACCAGTGACCACGCCCGCATTGTTGATCAGCAGGTGCAGCGGGCCGTCCCACGCGTCAACGAATCGCGTGACGGTGGTCCTGTCGGCAAGGTCGAGCCGGACGGCTCGGGGCCGTATCCCTCCGGTCGACTTCTCGATCGTCTCAGCGACGGCGTCCCCCGCCGTCGTGTTCCGGACAGCGAGCGTCACCTCTGCCCCGGCAGCGGTCAACGCGCGAGCCGTCTCGATCCCGATTCCGGAGGAAGCTCCCGTCACGATCGCGCGGACGCCGGTGAGGTCGACGCCTCGCAGTACCTCGTCCGCGGTGCTGGAGGCGGTGAAGGGCATGGAGATGGGTTCGCGAGTAGTCATGGCGGCGACTATACATACTAGTCTTGGTTTGTATAGTACGACTCTCGCTCGTATGCTCGGTCCATGAACAGTCCCGCTGCCAGCCACCCGCCGTCGACAGTCGCCGACACCGACCGTCGGACCATGGTTCTGGACTCCGCCATGGTCACGTTCGCGCGATTCGGTTACCGGAAGACCTCGATGGAGGAGGTGGCGCGGGCGGCGGACATCTCCCGGCCCGGGCTCTACTTCCTCTTCTCCTCGAAGGAGAGCCTGTTCCGCGCCGCCGTCACCCAGGCATTGGAGCGCGACATCACAGCGGTCGAACACGTCCTGGCCGACACCGGCCGGCCCCTTGCAGAGCGCCTCCTCGATGCGTTCGACCAGTGGGCGGGCCGCTACATCGGCCCGCTGACACGCGATGTGGCGGTGGTCATCGAGGACAACCCCGGCCTCCTGGGGGAGATCGTCGAGACCACGCCGCAACGCTTCGAGCAACTGATCACAGACGCGATCGCCGTCGAGGCAGGACAAGCGGCGGCCCGCCAAGTCGCGCAGACGATGATCAGCGCATCGACCGGCCTCAAGCACCAGGCCGCATCACGGGACTTCTACCTCGAACGACTGGAGGTCGCCATCGATCTCCTGGTGCGCTGAAGACGTTTACCGAAGCCGCGGGAGAGAGCCCGGCCGAACAGCCAGGTCCGCCCGCCCGACCAGAACTGGCACCGATCCCCCGCCACCCGACGATCCTCCGGCACCCGGAACGTACGCCAAACCGGCACGCTTCCAACCCTGTTCGATCCGCTCCAACACGTCGACCCAACAGGGAAGATGACGCAGGCGATCAGCTCATCTCGCCGACTGAGCACGCATCAGCCCTGTTGTGGGGGTAGGGCCGCCACGCCTTGCTGGGAAGGCGGTCCTTCCTCTGCGGCGCGGGTCAGCGCTGCGATCCGGATTCCGACGCGGACAACCTCTCCGGTGCCGTGCCCTCCGTGACGCTCAGCTCCTGGGTCCCTACGACAGACAGCAGTTCCAGCTGCTCGGCTCCCGGGCTTCCGGGCGGGGCGGTGAACCACAGCAGGCGTTGCCGTCCGTCCTCGCTGAGGAGGTTGTAGCAGTCGAGTTCGATGACGCCGAGCATGGGGTGGACGATCCTCTTGTGGTCCATGCGGCGCACCGCGACGTCGTGGGTGTCCCAGAGGGCTGCGAACTCCTGGCTGCGGCGGCGTAGCACGGCGACCATCTTCGTGACCTCCGCGTCCCGGCCGCGCCGGGCGGCCGCTGCTTGGAGGTCGGCCACGAACACCCGGGAGTGGTGCGGGTGGTCCTCGGGCGGGTAGATCTCGCGCGCCTGCGGGTCGGTGAACCAGCGGTACACGAAGCTCGCCGCCGCGCCGCGGTGTGCCGGGGACTTGCCGAGCAGGGTCAGGGCCAGGTCGTTTTCCACCAGGGTTTCGTGCAGGTCGGTGATGACGCGCGCGGGGGTGTTGGACAGCCGGTCCAGGAGTCCGAGGAGCGCGGGCTGCACGTGTGCCGATGGTCCGTGTGCTGACGGGGGGACCGGCCGTTCGGCCAGGTGAAACAGGTGGTCGCGCTCGTCACCGTTCAGGCGCAGGGCTCGGGCGAGGGCGGCCAGGGTCTGGGCCGAGGGCTGCACGCCGTTCTTTGCGCTGCCGCGTTCCAGCTCGGTGTAGTAGTCGGCTGACAGCCCTGCCAGCTGCGCGACTTCCTCGCGGCGCAGCCCGGGGACGCGCCGGCGCGGGCCTTGGGGGAGGCCGACCTCGGCGGGGCGGATGCGGTCGCGGCGTGTCCTGAGGAAGGCACCGAGTTCTGGAAGGTTCACCCCTCCATGGTCGCTCGTACGCCAGAGCGCAGCCAGGGGGTGGCATCCCCTGGGTAAACGCAGCCCTGGCTAGGGATGAGGGACCGGCCGATCGTGGAGGACGCAACAGGGCAACGGCAAGGCCGCGGCCCGACCCCCATCCACCACAGGAGTCAGCTATGCCTGTTCCCACTTCCCCCGACGGGACCGCTGCCTCGGCCCAGCCCTCCGCCTCACCCCGTGTCGCGATCGTCACCGGCGGCTCGCGCGGCATCGGCCGCCGGACCGTCGGCCGGCTGGCCGCCGAAGGGTACGCCGTCGTGGTCGGCTATGCCGGCAACCAGGACGAGGCCGAAGCCGCCGTGAAGGAGGCCGTCAACGGCGGCGGCCGGGCGATCGCAGTGCGCGCAGACGTCGCCGACGAACGCGCAGTCGCGGCCTTGTTCGACGCGGCCGAAGGAGAGTTCGGCGGCGGCGTCGACGTCGTCGTGCACGCGGCCGGGCGGATGCACCTGGCGCCGATCGCCGAGCTGGACCTGGCCGTCCTGGACGACCTGCACCGCACCAACATCCGCGGCACGTTCGTCGTCGTCCAGCAGGCCGCCCGTCGTGTGCGCCCCGGCGGTGCGATCGTGACGTTCTCCACGTCCGTGGTGGGGCTGGCGTTCCCGGGCTACGGCGCGTACGCCGCCAGCAAGGGCGCGGTCGAGGCGCTGACGCTGATCCTGGCCCGGGAGCTGCGGGGCCGGGACGTCACCGCCAACACCGTCGCGCCCGGCCCCACGGCCACCGACCTGTTCCTGGACGGCAAGGACGAGGAGACCGTCGCCCGCCTGGCCGCCCAGCCCCCGCTGGAGCGCCTCGGTACCCCGGCCGACATCGCCGAGGTCGTCGCGTTCCTGGCCTCCCCGGCCGGCCACTGGATCAACGGACAGGTCATCCGCGCCAACGGCGGAATCATCTGAACCGCCCGCAGCCACCCCATCGATCAACGAAAGGCCCTGTCATGAGGAACGACGAAACAGCGAAGGTCATCCTCGTCACCGGGGCCTCCAGCGGCATCGGGGCACTGTCCGTGCGTGCTCTGGCCCTCGCCGGTCACACCGTGTACGCGGGCATCCGCCAGATCGCGACCCGCAACGCGACCGCGGCGGCCGACCTGACGCGCTACGGCACCGACCACCGGGTCGACGTGCACGCCGTCGAGCTGGACGTCACCTCCCAGGACTCCGCCGACGCCGCAGTCGACCGGCTCTTCGCCGAGCGCGGCCAGCTGGACGTGGTCGTGCACAACGCCGGGCACATGGTCCTGGGCGCCGCCGAGGCGTTCACCGCCGAGCAGTTCGCGGACCTGTACGACGTGAATGTTCTGGGCACCCAGCGCGTCAACCGCGCCGCCCTGCCGAAGTTGCGTGAGCAGGGCTCGGGGCTGCTGGTGTGGATCGGCAGCTCCAGCACCCGCGGCGGCTGCCCCCCATTCCTGGCCCCGTACTTCGCCGCCAAGGCCGCGATGGACGCCCTGGCCGTCAGCTACGCCGCCGAGGTGCTCCCGTTCGGCATCGACACCGCGATCGTGGTGCCCGGTGCGTTCACCACCGGCACCAACCACTTCGCCAACGCAGGTGCCCCCGCCGACGTCGACTGTGCGCAAGCCTACGACCAGCGTCACCGACCCCTTATGGGCGATCTGGGCAAGCGCCTGGCCGCGCTCATCCCTTCGGACGCCGATGTGACCGAGGTCGCTGAAGCCGTCGCGCGACTGGTCGCGATGAAGCACGGCACTCGGCCTCTGCGCACCCACATAGACCCCAGCCGAGACGGCAGCGAAGTTGTCTCCGCGGTCGCCGACCGCCTCCGCGCCGACTTCTTCCGCCGCATCGGACTGGACAGCCTGCTCACCGCAGGCAGCTCCCTGTAACGCCCCACTGAGAGAAGGAACAACCAGCCATGCCTTTCGCGAACTTCAAGGTCCCCGAGAAGACCCTCACCCCGAAGCAGAAGGAGGAGATCGTCACCCGCACCACCGAGCTGTATGTCGAGATCTACGGGGAGCGCGCCCGCAACACCACCATGGTTCTGATCGAAGAGGTCGCCGACGGCGGCTGGGGCATCTCCGGCAACGTGCTGACCCTCGCCATGCTCGGCGAGGCGACAACGACCGACACCAGCGACGCCTGACCGCACCGGCCGTCATTCGGCCAAGACAGCACCTTGAAACCGAGGGCCGCCGGGTCGAGCGTCCGCCACACGGTCGTTCATCCGGGGGTCGGTGAGATCAGCGAAGCCCTTCATTGTGTCCCCGTACTCCATCGGTCGGCGGTGTCCACCGGGGTGCGGGGACGGGGCACGGCAGCGGTCAGCCCCAGGTCGAGCCGCTTGTCCATGTCCAGGCGGAAGGTGCCGTACGGGTTGACGTGGACCAGAACAGCGCGGTCAGGCCGCGCCGGTCCTCGTCGCTCAGTTTCTTCGCCCAGGCCGGCTCGGCCAGGACCTGCTGCACCAGCGGCGTGTTGACATGCACGAGCGCGGACTGGAGCAGATGAAGCGCGAGCATCGACGTCTCGGTGTGCTCCTTGTCCGGCCCGGTCAGGGCGCCGTCCTTGCCGTAGTGCAGCACGGTGTTGGCGCTGTTCCAGTTCTCCACGACCTGGAGCCCGCCGTGGATCTCACGGCGCAGGCCGGGGCTGGCCAGGTAGTCGCACGCGAAGACCGTGCGCGCCGCACGCCCGAGTTCTTCGGGACCTGGTAGGTGGGGTGCTTGGGGCCGCCGCGGGTGAAGCGCCGCAGCACCTGCTCGGCCTCCGCCGTCCCGAGCCGGAGCGCGGTGGCGTATTTGACCATCTGGTCGTACTGCTGCTCGATCAGTTCCCAGCGGATCAGGCGCGTCAGCGAGGCGCCGAGGGGTCGTCGGAGACCCTGACGCCGCCGATCGCCTTGCCCTTCGTACGGGCGGTCTCCTGGCCTTCGAGGGTCTTGTCACGGATGTAGTCGCACTCGGACTCCGCCATGGCGGCGAACAGGGCGGGGCCGTGGCCGGCCGGATCGTGCTTGCCCGCCAGCGGGCAGGTGAGGAACTCCAGCTCGATCTCGGCGTCCCGCAGCTCCTCGGCGACCTTCAGCAGCTCCAGGGCGCCGCGTCCCAGGCGCTTCATCTCGTGCACCACGAGGGTGACCTGCGCCCCAAGCGAGCGGTACTCGCGGGCCGCCGCCAGAGCGGCCTTCATCTCGGGGCGTTCCCTGACCCGGGTGCTGATCTGCTCCTGGAACAGCCGGTGCACGCCGGAGGCTTCGAGGGCTTCCACCTGGGACTGGATCTCCTGCGTCCGGCTGGAGACTCGGGCGTATGCGAGCCGGACCTCCATCGGTACGGCTGGCGCCGCGACTTCTGCACCGGCAGGGCCTGCCAGGCGGCGCCGGGATGGCGTAGGGCCGGGGTGGCGACATGCAGTTCGGAGCGGAGCGCGGGGACGAGCTGGAAGCGCGCGGTGTGGTACTTGAGCGTGACCTTGCCGGAGGCGGTGCGGCAGGGCGAGCCCGCCGGTGCCTGGCAGGTGGACATCGGGCAGGCGTGCGACTCGACGAGCCGGTACGGGACGGGGGTCGCCTATGAAACACACCCTGTGCCGCTCGAAAACACGATTCTGGGCCTGCCCTGGCAGTTCCCAGCCCAGAACACCGGCCCGCACAGCATCTGCGACGATCCTTCGATGCCGCTGTCCACCGTCACCGCGTTCGTTCGGAATCTGATCACGGTGCCCGCAGCCAACCTGCGCAGCCGCGTGGCCGAGGACGCAGAGGTTCTCGTGTTGCGGCACGAGAACGCAGTGCTGCGCCGTCAGATCGCCCGGGTCCGCTACGAGCCCGCCGACCGAATCTGGCTCGCCGCGCTCTCGCGGTTAGTCCCGCGCGAGCGCTGGCGCCAGGCCTTCGAGGTCACCCCCACCACACTGCCGGCCTGGCACCGGCGACTCATCGCCCGGAAGTGGACGTTCACCCGGCACCGCCGCCCCGGCAGACCCTCCACAGCGTCCGCCGTCAAGCAGCTCATCCTGCGTCTGGCCCGGGAGAACAGCAGCTGGGGCCACCGCCGGATACAGGGCGAACTCGCCCGCCTCGGCTACCCGATCGCCCCATCCACGGTATGGGAGATCCTCCACGCCGCCGGCATCGACCCCGCCCCGCAGCGCTCCGGCCCAACCTGGCGGCAGTTCCTGACCGCCCAGGCCCACGGCATCATCGCCGCCGACTTCCTGCACCTCGACACCGTGTCGCTGGGGCGCCTGTACGCGCTGGTCTTCATCGAGCACCGCACCCGCCGCGTCCACCTCGCTGGCGTCACCGCCCACCCCAGCGCCGCGTGGACCGTTCAGCAGGCCAGGAACCTCGCCATGACGCAGGGGTGCCGGACGGACTCGCTGCGCTTCCTCCTCCGGGACCGGGACAGCAAGTACACCCGTTCCTTTGACGCCGTCTTCGAGGCCGAAGACATGGAGATCCTGCTCAGCCCGCCTCGGGCACCGAGAGCGAACGCGATCTGCGAGAGAGTCGTGGGCACCCTGCGCCGCGAGGTGCCCGACCGGGTGCTGATCTGCAACGAGGCCCACGCCCAAGCGGTGCTCACCGACTACATCCGGCACTACAACGGGCGCCGCCCCCACCAGTCCCGGGCGCAGCTACCCCCGGCCAGCGACGAACCGCCCACCGCGGCCACCGTCACCGACCTCCAGGCGCACCGGATCCGGCGACGACCCGTCCTCGGCGGCCTGGTCAACGAGTACCTCCGCGCCGCCTGACCGAACCCCATCACCGCAGCTCACAGCACCAATTCGTATTTTCGAGCGGCACAGGTGTCGAAGGGGCCCCGGAGTTCGTCCGTCAGCCACTCGGCCTCGAATGAGGCGCGATCGTTGGAGCGGCGGGCGCGGTCGGCGAGTTCGTCGAGCGCGCGGGCGGGCAGTACGGAGACAAAGTGGAACGCCCGGCCCGCCTCGACATGCGAACGCATGCTCTCCCACACTCCCTATGTCGCGGAGGGAGGCCACATTTCAGCTGTTCGCGTTGCGGTCTGCCGCTTGGCTGGTGCACCTCCGTGCCGTGGTCGTGCCGGTGGACGAACTCGACCCCGTCGCCCAGCGGCCCACCCGGTTCGACGCAGAGCGACGTGCCCGAGCCCAGCAGTACGTACAGGGCATGTCTGATCGTCCAGGCTCCCTCGTAGCGGTTGCCGAACTTGTCCGTCTCGGCACCCAGCCGCGGTGCCACCGTGCCCCCTGCCCCCTCCGGCCCGGCCAGACGGGCCGCGCGCGTGCGCGGACGCCACCGCATGCATGCGAGGGAGACCCCTTCGCGGAAAAGACGCTCAGGACATCGCGCGCGCAGTGCCAACCGCGCACGATCGCGTCGACGCGCAAGAAGTCAGCCCGCGGGCGTGTTGTAGTTGACGATTCCCTCCACCATGAGAGCTACCGCACCGGCCAACGGGTTGGTCGTTCCTATGCCCACGACGTCGGGCAGCTTGTGCGCCTCGCTCTCGGTGACGGCCACCATGCCCCAGAACGCGTTGAATCCCGAGGGATCCGCAGGCTTGTCGGTGGCCGCCCCCACGGTCAGGACGCCTCCCGACTCGGTCACGGCCAACGCGCCCATCTGCCGGAGCGTGTCGTGATCCCGCTCCTCGGCGGCCACTACGCTCCAGCCCGCCACCTCCACCTGCCGTAAGGCGTCAAGGAGCTGGCCAGGTGTATCCGGCCCCGCGACAACGATGTCGGGCAGGACGAGGGCCACCGGCCCCTGCGTCATCGGCAGGGCGGACCGGATCGCCCCGTCGAGACCAGGTCCGAACGACTTGTCCTGGTAGACGAAGACCATCTGGAAGGTGTCGGTATAGCGAACGAGATAACTTACTGTGTCCAGCTTGTGTGTTCCGAACACGACGACCAGGCGCACATTGAGTCCGCTCTTGGCGAGTTCGACGACGGCTTCCAGGCTGCGGTCCAGCACGGTGACCCCAGGAGCCAGACAGTGCAACTCCTTCGGGTAGGGCGCCCCGAAACGTGTTCCGTATCCTGCACAGGGCAGGATGACCGAAACATCAGGTAAGGGTGTGGACGAACTCTGCATCGAGTAGCACTCCGGTTGTCTGGACGATGGGGGAACTTGCACACCTCGCCGAGCACAGACTGCCCAGAACCGGCCGACGCTGAACCTCCGGCCCCACCACGCGGCACGCACCGTAGCCACTGAGATGGCTGTTCCCAGTACCTTCCGAAGGAACAAGTCTGCTGGGAATCAGCCGAGTTGACCAACGCAACCAAGCGCGATGATGTGAGTCGACCACCGCCCACCCTGGCCGACACGCAACCTACACTGCTGCCGATCATTCCTGACGACCGACGTGTCGCCGCCGCCGGCCAACACCCCGAGCCTGGGCGGAAACGACAGAGACGCATGGAAGACCCGACGAAAGAGGACGCTGAATGCGGGTGCTGTTGTCTACATACGGGACACGTGGCGACGTCGAACCGCTGGTGGCACTCGCGGTGCGGCTACGGGCGCTCGGCGCGGCGGTGAGGATGTGCGCCCCGCCGGACGAGGAGTTCGCCAAGCGGCTCGCACGTATCGGAGTGCAACTGGTGCCGGTCGGGCCACCTGTCAGGGAGTTGATGCGCGGGAAGACCCTGCCCTCGGCGACGGACCTGGCCCGCTACAGGAACGAGTTGGTCGAGACGCAGTTCGACGCCTTCCCTGCGGCGTTCGACGGATGTGACGTGGTAGTGGCGGCAGGTCTGGGGCAGGTCGCCGCGCGATCCGTGGCCGAGGCCGCGGGTATCTCCTACGTGTACGTGAGCTATGCGGCGGTCCACCTGCCGTCGCCGCACCACGCACCACCACCGCGGCCGGGCTGGCCGGAGCCTGAGGCCGCCGACAACCGGACACTGTGGGAGTTGGACGCCCGGAACGTCAACGCGCAGTTCGGCGAGGCACTCAACAGTCACCGGGCAGCGCTCGGCCTGCCGCTGGTGGACAACGTGCGCGATCACATCCTCACCGACCATCCATGGTTGGCGGCGGACCCGGTCCTGGGATCGTGGCGGCAGACCCCAGGCCTCGACGTCGTGCAGCCAGGCGCATGGACCCTCGCGGACGAACGCCCCCTCCCGGCGGACTTGGCGAGGTTCCTGGACGCGGGCACCCCGCCGGTCTATGTGGGCTTCGGCAGTATGTCCCCGGCCGAAGGCATCGGCGGCATGGCCGTCGAGGCGATCCGCGCACAGGGGCACCGCGTGCTCGTGTCCCGCGGTTGGGCCGACCTGGATCTCGTCGACGACGGGGACGACTGCTTCGCCATCGGCGAGGCCAACCATCAGAACCTGTTCGGCAAGGTGGCCGCTGTGGTCCACCACGGCGGCGCGGGTACGACGCTGACAGCGGCCCGGGCGGGCGCGCCGCAAGTGGTGATACCTCTCCAACTGTCGGACAACCCGTACTGGGCCGGCCGGGTGGCGGCATTGGACCTCGGTGCGGCCCTCGACGCTCCGACCACGACCGTCGAATCTCTGGGCATCGCGCTCAAGACTGCTCTGGCACCCCAGACCCGGGCGCGCGCGAAGTCGCTGGGAAGCCGGCTCCGCACCGACGGAGCGGAGGTGGCCGCGCACTGGTTGGTTGACGAGTCGCGGTGAACGAGGCCGGCCCGCAGTGCCCGGACCGATCCGGGCGAAGGGCCCCCGGGCGGGGTGAACCCGTCCGGGGCTTCGGCATGTGGGGACCATGGCCTCGCGGTTGATCGCGCTGCGGCTGACACCGCACCCTCGGTTGCTACCGTTCGGGTTCATGGATGACGGCGTGTACGTAGGCAATGCGGGCAGGGACGCAACAGGGAACCGGGGATGGCTGCTCGGGCACTTCAAGGAGCAGGGCGATCCCCGCCGCAGTGACGCCGTCGAGGTCAAATGGGGTGTCCATCCACGCGGTGAGCAACGAGCGCAGTGGGTGCAGGGCGAGATGCGGACAGCTCTGCTGGTTCTCATCACAGGACGCTTCCGTATGGAGTTCCGCGGCCGCAGCGTGCTGCTGGAGCGGCAGGGCGACTACGTCGTCTGGGGCCAGGGGGTGGATCACTCCTGGTTCGCCGAGGACGACTCCGTGGTCATGACCTTGCGATGGCCTTCTGTCTCTGGATACGCCGTCCCCGATGAGGAGGGCGCGTCACGACCGAAGTGAACCATTGGCCTTATGTGATCCGCTATCTTCAGGAAAACCCCTTGATGTCGCACGCCGAGCGCAAACGACGTTCCGCCACCGATTTGGTGTGACGTTGGTCACGGTTGACCACCTAATCGGATCACATTTAGCATCACCGGAAATGAGCCACCGCACGGGCGGCCGAATAAACAGAAGCGTCCACAACCGCTACTCCGCATGCACCTCGCGCAACTTTATGGAGTCTGGGTAGACAGATGGCGATTTCAGAAGTTTGCGCGAGACGCCGCCGAGTCCGTGAAAGTTCGGTTCGAAATCCAGAACGGCCCGCGCTCCGTGTTGTTCGCACAACAGCGCAGCCAGGGCGTTGACCGGGCTGGATAGCCGATCGCCCCAGCTGGGGTCCCGTCGAAGGGCCTTGGGCCTGTCCGGCGGATCAGGTCGGAGGCAAGTAGCGGCGCCTCATAAACGCAGGTGAGCGAGGTCTGGTGCGTGCAAGCTGCAAGGCGGAGGAGGGAGTCGATGCGGAGCATCGGCGAGTGACGACAACGCCGCAGATGTGCATGCCAGACCCCGCGTCTCCGGCATGATCCGCCGGACGGGCCCCAGACCCATAGGCATTGTTTTCAGATCGCACTTTGATTGCAACGCATACATTCCGGCCGTCGACCTGAAGCCGTGCGAAGGTGACATGCCGGGCATGCCCGTGCTGGATCGCGTGAACCACTGATAATCCGGGAACACCTGGAACTGATTTCCGCCGCGTTCTCTTCTCGTGAAGGGTAATCCGTGTCTTTACCCCGAATCGCAGTCACTAATCATTCCGACGAAGAGACAAAATCCGCGCCTTTGTCACTGGCGCAGGAACGTCTGTGGGTCATGGCACGCATGGACGGCGACGCCAGCGCCGCCTACAACGAACCGATGCCCTTCGACATTCGGGGGCCCCTTGACCGGGACCTGCTCATCAAGGCGCTGCACCTGCTCGCGGCCCGGCACGAGGCCCTGCGCACCCGACTGGTGCCCTCCGGCGGCTCAGCGCTCCAGGTCGTCGATCCGCCGGGGATCGGGTTCCCGGTGACCTTCGAGGATCTGGCCGGACTACCGGACGCGGCCGAGCGGTTCGCGCGGACACGGCGGGAAGTGGAAGGCACCCCGTTCCGCCTGGGCGAAGAGCCCATGGCGCGCGGCTGCCTCGTGGCGCTCGAACCGGGACACCATGTCCTGCTGCTGACGGCTCATCACATCATCTTCGACGGCTGGTCCCGCTCCCTGCTGCTGCGGGAGCTGGGCCTGGTGTACACCGCGCTCCGGCAGGGGCAGGACGCGTCGCTGCCGGAACTGACCTGGCAGTACAGCGACTACACCCGCTGGCAGTGGGACTGGATGTCGGGGGACGAGCCCGCCGCGCACGCCGACTACTGGACCACCGCACTGGCCGACACCCCGGCCGTGATCTCCCTGCCCGCCGATCGGCCCCGCCCGCCCGAACAGGACTTCCACGGCGACCGGTTGCCCGTGACCGTCGACGAGGACCTGACGCGGGCCCTGCGCGCGCTGGCCTTAGACAACGATGTCTCCCTCTACGCGACCGTCCTCACCGGCTGGTCCGTACTGCTGTCCCTGCTCTCCGGGCAGGACGACATCGTGGTCGGCGCCCCCACGTCGAACCGCCGACGCGGCGACGTCGAGGGTCTGATCGGCTTCTTCGTCAACACCCTCGCCCTGCGCGCGGACCTCTCCGGCTCACCCAGTGTCAAAGATGCCCTGAAGCGGGTGAACCAGCGGATCCGCGACGACCTCAAGCACGTCGACCTCCCCTTCGAGCGAGTCGTCGAACTGGTCAACCCACCGCGGAGCCCCGCCTACACAGCCCTGTTCCAGACCATGTTCGCCTGGGTCCCCTCCATGCGGAAGGAACTCGAACTTCCGGGTCTGGAGGTCGAGTTGCGGGAGGACGCCGCCCACGTGCCCGCGAAGTTCGACGTGGTCCTGGCCCTCGCCGATGAGGGCCGGCACCTCACCGGGGAGATCGACTACGCGGTGGCGCTCTACGGCCGGGCGACGATCGAACGGTGCATACGTCAATTCCTCCGCGTGCTGCGTCTGATGACCGAGCAGCCCGATGCCGAGATCGCCGACCTGACGCTGCTCGACGAGGACGAGCAGCGGGCACTCCTCGCCACCTTCAGCACAGGGCCCACCGTGGTCGACCCGGCATCGGCGGGCGTGCTGGAGCGCTTCGCCGCGCAGGTCCGCGAACGACCCGGGCAGTGTGCGGTGGTGGCCGATGACGCGGAACTGGACTACGCGACACTCGACCGCCGGGCCAACCGTCTCGCCCATGCGCTGATCGCCCGCGGTGCCGGTCCCGATCGTGTGGTGGGCCTGCACGCCGGACGTACGGCCGAACTCGTCATCGGTGTGCTCGGGATCCTCAAGTCCGGAGCCGCCTACCTGCCCCTCGACCCCGGCCAGCCCCCGGAGCGGCTCACCGCCATGGTGAGCGACGCCGCACCGGTCCTGGTGCTGACCGACCAGAGGGACACCGCGGACGACGACGCACAGCTGTGGGAGCACCTGGCGAAGATGGAGGCAGAGGGGACACACGACGAGGCGCCGGCCATCGACACGGACCAGACTCGGCTCGCCTACGTCATCTACACCTCGGGGTCGACCGGCCGGCCCAAGGGCGTGGCGGTGACGCACGGCAGCGTCGTCAATCTCTTCGACCACTGGCGTGAACTCATGGGGGATGCCCCCGGCGAGGCGTCCTCGGCCTGGTCGAGCATCGGCTTCGACGCGTCGGTGCACGAACTCCTCGTCCCGCTGACCACCGGCGCCGTGCTCCACCTGGTTCCCGACGAACTCCGTGGTGACCCTCGGGCATTGATGGACTGGATGCGCGAACGCAAGGTCACCCAGGCGTTTCTGCCCCCGTCCTACGTCCTGTGGATCGGCGAGGATCCGGTTACACGCTTGGCCGGATCGAGCCTGCGTCAGCTCCTCACCGGAGTGGAATCCCTGCCTGAGAGCACCCTGCACCGCATGCGCGAGTTGCTGCCCGGCTTGCGCATCTGCTTCGGCTACGGCCCGACCGAGGCCACGCTCTACTCCACCGCCTACACCGACCCGCAGCCGTACGAGCGGTCGTGCCCCATCGGGCGGCCGCTGCGCGGCACACGCCTGTACCTGCTCGACGATCGCATGCGCCCGGTACCCGTGGGAGTTCCCGGAGAGGTCTACATCGGCGGAGCGAGCCTGGCCCGCGGATATCTGAACCGCCCCGACCTCACCGACGAACTCTTCGTGCCCGACCCGTTCGTCCCCGGTGAACGCCTCTACCGCACCGGCGACCTGGCGCGCTGGCTGCCTGACGGAAACGCCGAGTACGTCGGCCGCCGCGACGACCAGCTCAAGCTGCGCGGCTTCCGCATCGAACCCGGCGAGGTCGAGGCGGCGCTGCTGGCGGTCCCCGGGGTGCGGGAGGCCGTCGTCCTGGCCGATCGCGACACACCCGGTGGCCCCTACCTGGTCGCCGGCGTGGGATGTGACGCCGACGCCACGCGGATGTCGTACGAGTGGCGTGCGGCCCTCAAGGACCGTCTGCCGGACTACATGATCCCCGTCGTGGTGGCCGAGTTCCCGCGGCTGCCGTTGAACCGCAGCGGCAAGGTGGACCGGACCGCAGTGCTGCGCGCAGCGGCAGGAGTCCGCGCGGGCCGGGTCAACACGGCCGCGCCCCGTGACCATGTGGAGATGGCGCTGTACCGGGTCTGGCGCGGGGTGCTGCTGCACCCGGACATCGGAATCGGTGACAACTTCTTCGAGCTGGGCGGCACTTCGATATCGGCGATCAAGATGGCGTCTGCCGTCCAGGAGGAACTCGGCGTCGCCCTGGCCGTCCGGGACGTCATGCTGCACCCCACCATCGAGGCGCTCGCCGAGCGGGTGCGCGGGGGCGGCGGCGATGCCGCGCAGTCCGCGGAACTCAGCAGCCTGGTCGAATTCCGTGCGGGCGGCGACCGGCAGCGTGTGGTGTGTGTGCACCCCGCCGGCGGCACCGCGTTCTGCTACCTGCCACTGTCCGCTGAACTGGCCGACGACATCGGCGTGGTGGGGCTTCAGGCGCCCGGCATCAATCCCGGCGAGCCCACCCTGCCCGGTGTCGAGGCGATGGCCGAGGAGTATCTGCGGCTCATCGGTCACCCCGCCGACGAGGCACTGGTGCTGTGCGGGCTCTCCTACGGCGGCCTGATCGCGTACGAGATGGGCCGCCGCCTGGTGGCGGCCGGACACGAGAGGGTGAGCGTGGTCCTCCTCGACACCCACGGTGCCCAGGACGACGAGCAGCGCGCCGCGATCGCGCCGGTCGGCATGGAGGAGTTCCGGGAGAAGCTGGTGCGCTTCAACGGCATGTACCCGGGTATCGACGACGACCAGGTGGCCCGGTACCTGAACGTCTACAACCACCATCGCGAGACCGCGCGTGACTACGCCGTACCCGAATCGCCCGCCCGTGTCGTGCTGATGCAGGCGACGGCCGTGGAGGACGAAGACGCGGACGGCGAGGGTGCCGCTCGTCTACGCGCGTTCTGGCGCCATCGCGTCAGCGGTGAATTCGTGGTCGAGCCGGTGGCCTGCGGTCACTGGGACATGTTGGAGAGCGACGAGTTGCCCCGCGTCGCCGCCGTCCTCACCGCCGAACTGCACCGGCTGACATCCGCCCCCGGCCAGGGCGAGACGGAGCGCACAACACCTTCAAGCACGTCGGAGGCACGATGAAACCGCGCGTCGAAACGTCCCCCATCGACGTGACCGAGGACTTGAGCGCCCCAGCCGGGATAGCCCTCGAGATTCACCGCCGAGCCCTTCGCACACCACACGCTGAGGCGGTCGTCGACGGCGAAGTCAGCCTCGGTTATGCGACGTTGAACGTGGCAGCCGCCACCGTCGCCCAGGAGCTGAGGCGCCAGGGCGTCACCGCGGGGCAGGCCGTGGCGGTGGCGCTGCCGCGGTCGTGGCGGCTGGTCTGCGTGATGCTGGGCATTCTGCGGCTCGGGGCGCAGGTCGTGCCCCTCGACACACAGAGCCCCGCCGAACGCCGTCACTTCATCCTCCGGGACTCCGCTGCGGTCGCCCTGGTGTACGAGACGATCGAGAGCGTCACCGGGCTCCCGCAGGACGTGAAGGCGCTCACCACGGACACCCTTGTGCCCGAACTTCCGGATGCCGCTGCCGTCGTAGAGGCACCGTCCGCCCCCGGCGAGGTGTCCTTCCTGTTCTACACCTCCGGAACGACGGGGAAGCCCAAGGGAGTCGAGGTCCGTGACGCCGGAGTCCGGCGACTGGCACAACCCGGCTACATCCGTATCGAGCCTGGTCTGCGCTACGCCTGCCTGGCCAATCCGGCGTTCGACGCGCTGAGTTTCGAAGTCTGGGCGCCCCTGCTGACCGGTGGCTGCTGCGTGATCCTGAGCGACGGGGACGTGCAGACACCCGAGCGGCTCGCCATTGCACTGCGGCACGAGCGCGTGGACACCGTCTTCATCACCACCGCGCTGTTCAACGCGGTGGTCACGGCCGTGCCGGACTGCTTCGCCGCGGCCGGTGACGTTCTGGTCGGCGGTGAGCAGCTCAACCCCCAGGTGATGCGCCGCTGGTACCGGGACAACGCCGACAGCGGCACCCGTCTGTTCAACATCTACGGGCCAACGGAGTCCACCACCTTCGCCCTGTGCCATCCGATCCCGCGGGACTTCGGCGGGGACGTGGTGCCGATCGGACGGCCCCTGCCGCAGACCGGTGCCGTCCTGGTCGTGCCGGGCCAGGAGAGGGTCGCCGCGCCCGGTGAGGTCGCCGAACTCCTGCTGAGCGGCGCCGGACTCGCCGTCGGATACCGCAACCTCCCCGAGGAGACCGAGCGGCGCTTCGTGCGTCTCGCCTGGCTCGACGGCGGCGAGGAGCGGCACTACCGCACCGGTGACCTCGTACGAGCCGACGACGAGGGCCGGGTGGAGTACGTCGGACGGACCGACCGCCAGGTCAAGGTCCGCGGCTTCCGGATCGAACCCGGCGAGGTGGAACGGCACGTCCTCGCCCACCCGGCGGTCCAGCGGGCCTACGTGTGCACACGCCGCGCGGGCCAGGAGGGGCCCAACGAACTGCTGGCGTTCGTCGTCCTCCGTCAGGAACTGTCCTACGAGGAGTTCGACAGCCACCTCGCGGCCCACCTGCCCGCCTACATGCGCCCCCACCAGATCCATCTCGTGGAGGAGCTGCCGCTCAACGCCAACGGCAAGGTCGACCAGGCCGCACTGCTGCGGCAGGCCGACCAGCCTTGGCGGCCCGCCACCTCCGACTGCGACGGACCGGCCGCGACGGAGACCGAGCGCCGGGTCGTCGAACTGGCCGAGGAGATACTCGGCACCACCGGCCTCGGGCTCGGCGACCGGTGGATCGCCAGCGGCGGTGACTCGTTGAAGGCGCTTCGGTTCTGCTTCGCCGTACGACAGCGATGGGGCCGCGAGCTGGCTCAGGCGGCCGTCCTTCACGGCGACCTGGCCGCCGTCGCCCGGTCCCTCACCACGGTCCGTCCCGGCGAGGAGAGCGCCTTGCCGGCACCGGTGGTCTCCGGTGCCCGCTCGGCGCCCGCCACCAGCGAACAGCAGCGGCTGTGGCTGGTACAGCGCCGCACGCCGGGATCCCGGGCCTACTCCGTCAACCAGGCCTTCCGCGTGGACGGACCCGTCGACACCACTGCCCTCCGGCAAGCGCTGCGCAGCCTGGTGGCACGCCACGAGGCGCTGCGGACGAGCTTCGGCCTCGGGCTGGGTGGCCTGGAGCAGACCGTCGGCAAGCCGTACGATCCCTGGCACGACCCGGGAACGCGGCAGGCATGGGACGAGGAAGAAGCGCACGCCTTCAGCGACACCTTCTTCGCCGAGCCCTTCGACCTCGCCGTCCCCCGCATGCTCCGAGCCTGCTGGCTGCCGCGTGACGGCGGCGGCACGCTCCTGCTGCACCTGCACCACATCGCCGTGGACGGCTGGTCGTTGAGCATCCTGCTGCACGACCTGTCGGCCGCCTACGCCGAAAGCGGCCGGCACGAGGCCCCAGCTCCGACCCCGCTGGACTTCGCCGTCTGGCAGAGCGACCGGTTCGCGAGCACGGCATACCAGGTGCAGCGCGATGAACTGCTCGCTTTCTACCAGGGTTTGGAGGAGCCGCAGGAGCCGCTGCCCGCCCAGGACACGGATCCGGCACCGCGGGCGCACCTGCTGCACACGTCGCTCGACGTCGTTCGGCGGGCCCAAGTGGACCGACTGAGCGCCGAGTTCGGACTGACCCGGTTCCAGGTCCTGCTGAGTGTGTTCTCCTGGTGCCTGTACGGTGTGGCCGGCCTGGTCCGCCCGCGCATCGCCGCCCCGGTCGCGGGCCGCCCGGTGCGCGAGTTCGAGAACAGCGCGGGCATGATGGCCAATACCGTGCTACTGCCTCTGACCGTCGTGCCCGGTGAGGATCTACGCTCACACCTCGCCCGCACCAGGACCGACACAGGGCAGGTACTGGGACGCCAGGACGTGGCGCTCACAGACGTCCTGACCGGCTGGGACGGCGTCGGCGACAGCACACCGTTCGACTTCCTGTTCGTCCTGGAGAACACCGACTTCGGGGCGCTGCGGCTGCCCGGCTGCGCCCAACAACCCCTGTGGTGGGTGGCACCGGAGGCCAAGTGCCCGATGACGGTCTCCGTCGTCGAGCATGCGGACGGACTCGACGTGCTGTGGGAGTACGCCGAGGACCGATTCACCGGCGAGGCCGTCGAGGCGATGGCCGAGCTGTTCCGGCGGGGCGTGGACGCGCTCGCGGCCGGTGGCCGCTCCACCACGCGGGAGCTGGTCGCGCCCTACCGGCGGTCCCTGCCGGAGCACGGGCGCGGGACCGCCCAGGAACCGGGCTTCACCACGATCGCCGAGGGCTTCGCACAGCAGGTCGCCCGCACCCCGGACGCCCCCGCCGTGGTCACGGCCGACGGAAGCACCCTGAGCTACGCGGCCCTCGACGCCCGTGCCGCAGCCCTCGCCACGGAACTGGCCGACCGCTACCCGATCCCGGCCGACGGCAGCCCCTGCCGGGCGGCCCTGTACCTGGATCCCTCCGCCGAACACGTGGTGGCGCTGTTGGCACTGGCAAGGCTGAACGTCACCGCCGTCCCCCTCGACCCCTCCTACCCGGCCGACGTGCTGCGCCGCGTCCTGGAACGGATCGACCCGCTGTGCGTCCTCACCACGCAGGACGGTTCGCCGACGCTGGACACGCTGCTCCCGGACGGTGTGGTGCGCCACCTCGTCGCAACCGCGGACCCGGCGCCACGGAAGGGCGAGGGCACGAGGGCGTCGTACAACGGGCACACGCATCACCGACGCACCGTCGGCGCGCCGACGCACGGGGGCACCCGCCCCCTGTACACACTGTTCACCTCCGGCTCCACCGGCGTCCCCAAGGGCGTGCAGATCCACGACCGCACCCTGTGCGACCTGATCAGGTGGCAGTCCGGTCCCGGCGGCCTGGCCGCCCCCGCGGCCACCCAGCAGTTCTCGATGCTGGCGTTCGACGTGTCCTTCCAGGAGATCTTCGGGACACTGTGCACAGGTGGCAGCCTCCAGCTCATACGTCCCGAGTGGCGTCAGGACGCGCCCGCGCTCCTGGAGCGGCTGGAGTCCGCGGGGACCGAGCGGATCTTCATGCCCTACGTGGCCCTGCAACTGCTCGCCGAGTATGCCGTCCGCCTGAACAGGTATCCCTCCCGGCTGCGCGAGGTGGTCACCGCGGGCGAACAGCTGGTGTGCACCGACAGCATCCGGCGCTGGTTCGCCGGACTCCCCGGCGCGCGCCTGTTCAACCACTACGGGCCGACCGAGACACATGTGGTCAGTGCCCTGTGCCTGGAGGGCGACCCTGGCCGGTGGCCCGAACGGCCCGCCATCGGCCGCCCGGTGGCCGGCGCCGACCTGCGCGTGGTGGACGCCCAGGGCGACCCGGTCCCGGCCTGGTGCACCGGCGAGCTGTTGGTCGGCGGCACCATGACCACACGCTGCTACCTCGACGAACCCGCACTCGACGACACCCGCTTCATCGAACTCCCCGGCGCGGGCCTGTTCTACCGCAGCGGGGACCGGGCGTGGTTCGACCGCGAGGGCCTGCTGCACTACGCGGGCCGCGACGACCAGCAGATCAAACTGAGCGGGCACCGGCTGGAACTCGGCTCCGTCGAAGCGGCCCTGCTGCGCCATCCGGCGGTGGTCAACGCCGTCGTCGCGCGTGACGGCGACCGGCTGACGGCCTGCCTGGAGTTCCGTGGCGAGTCCCCGTCCGCCGACGGCCTGACCGCGCACCTCGCCGCTCTGCTGCCCTCCTACGTCCGCGTGGACCACTTCCGCAGCCTGGAGACGCTGCCGCGCACCCCCAGCGGCAAGCTGGACCGGAAGGCGGCGCTTCGAGCACCGGGCGAGGAGATACGCCGCTCGGCGGCCGCCCGCACCGGGCTGTCGGCCGAGGAGGAGCGGCTCACCGCTGCCTTCGAGGCGGTCACCGGGACGACGATCGAACCGGACCAGACCTTCTTCGAGGCGGGTGCCTCCAGCCTCACTCTCATGCGCTTCCATCTGCGCTGCACCACGGAACTCGGTCTGCGCTTCAGCGTCGCGGACCTGTTCGAGCACGTCACCGTCCGCTCCGTGGCCCGCCACCTCACCGCCCCGCGGCCACTCGCCCCATCGGCCGCGAAGAATGACGGGACCCCCGAACCTGGCGAGCCGATCGCGGTCGTCGGCATGGCGGTACGGGTGCCCGGCGCCCCGGACCTGGCCGCCTTCTGGGAGCTGGTGGTCTCCGGCGGCACCGGCATCCGCCGCATCGACGCGCCGGAAGGAGTCGTCGGCGCGCACAGCACCCTCGACGGCATGCTCGACTTCGACCCGGGCCACTTCGGCATCAGCCCTCAGGAAGCGCGCCTGATGGACCCCCAGCAGCGTCACCTGCTGATGACCTGCGTGCAGGCCCTGGCACACGCCGGCGTCGCGGACACCTCGGCCACACGAGTGGGCCTGGTGGCCGGCGCCGGGGAGAACACCTACTTCCAGTCCATGCTGCGCGAGGCAGACCCCGACCGACTGCCGGACGGCTTTCAGCTCGCCCTGCACCATGAGAAGGACTTCCTGGCCACCAAGGTGGCGTACCACCTCGGGCTGACCGGCCCCGCCTTCAGCGCCCAGACGGCCTGCTCCAGCTCTCTGGTCGCCGTGCACCTCGCCGCCGGTCTGCTCCGACAGGGCGAAGCCGACGTGATGCTCGCCGGGGGAGTACTCATCGACCCCGGGCTGACCGGCGGCTACCGCTACCGCCCGCAGCACATCTTCTCCGCGGACGGCGACTGCCGGCCCTTCAGCGACGACGCCACCGGCACGGTCGGCGCGAGCGGCGCCGGCGTCGTGGTCCTCAAAACGCTGCGGCAGGCACGGCGCGACGGAGACACCGTCTACGCGCTCATCACAGGCTCCGCGATCAACAACGACGGTGCGGCGAAGATGAGTTACACCGCGCCGTCCCTGGCCGGACAGCGGGAGGTGATCCGGACCGCCCTGTCCCGCGCCGGACGCACCGGCGCCGACCTCGGCTATGTAGAGGCCCACGGCACCGGCACCCGGCTGGGCGACCCGATCGAAGTGGCCGCGCTACGACAGGCGTTCGACGTGAGCGAGTCCGGCTGCTGCGCTCTGAGCTCCCTCAAGAGCCAGCTCGGCCACATGGGCGCGGCCGCCGGTGTGGCGGGCCTCGTGCGCGCCGTCCTCGCCGTGCACCACGGGAGCGTCCCACCCACCGTCAACTTCCGTGCGTTCAACCCGGAGATCGGCCCCGATCCCACTCCCTTCTACGTCCCGGCCGAAGCGACGCCCTGGCCCGAGGGACGCGAACGGGTGGCCGCGGTCAGCAGCTTCGGGATCGGCGGCACCAACGCCCACGTCATCGTGGAGCAGGACACGACGCCCGGACCGGTGGAGACCCGCGCGGTACCCGAGTGCCTGGTGCTGTCGGCCTCCAGCGCGGACGCCCTCGCCGACGACGCCGCTCGGATCGCCGACTACCTCCAACTGCACCCGGAGCACCACGGGTTCGTGCTGGGTCATCTCCAGGCCGGACGGGTCGCTCGCCGTCTGCGGGCCGCGGCACCCGTGACGGACGCCGCCGCGGCCGTGCGCTGGCTGCGCGCGGTGACCACAGGAGCGGTGCCGCTCGGTACCGCGGACCCGGACGCCGTACCGGTCTCCGCGGCCGGTCGCACGGCCCACGACCTCGCTGCGGACTGGACCGCCGGACGCCCTGTCGACTGGGGGGCAGGCTCCGCTCCGGCGCCCTGGGACTTCCCGCCCCCGTCCTTCTCCCTCGCGGAATACGACTTCGACCGACTGCCCGAGGAGCCGCGCGCGGCCCCAGCCGCCACACCCCGGCGGCTGCCCCGGGAGAACTGGCTGCACCAGCCGCACTGGGTCCGGCTGCGCCGTGCCGCCGTCGCGGACACCACCGTGCCGGCCGGCCGCGCGTCCGCCGTGGTCGTCGTAGCCTCCGAGAACACTCCGCGGACAGCGCTCGCGCCCTTCAAATCGGTGGCGTCGCAAGTGATACGGGTGCACCCGGCCGGCGCCTTCGCCCGCAGAGGACCGGACGCCTACGAAGCGGACCCTGTCAATCCGGCGTCTCTGCGCCAGCTGCTCGATGCGCTGTCCGAGGACGGCGTCCCAGCCTCTGCCGACACGGAGTGGGTGCACGCCCTGCCCCTCGACGTGACAGGGCCGGTCGGTCCCGGCACCCTGGAACACGCCCGCCACACCTGCCTGGACAGCACGGCGGCCCTGGCCCAGGCGCTGACCGGGCGAAACGGCTCCCCACGTGTGTGGTGGCTGTCGTACGGCGCCCGGCCCGTGACGGGAACGGTGGACAGACCTGAACTGGCGCTCCTCGCCGGGCCGGTCGAGGTCGCCCATCAGGAGTCCGCCCTGAACGGCCACTGGCTCGACCTCCCCGACGGCGACCTCACCCGCTGGGCCGGATACGTGGCCTCGGTCGTCGCCGATACACGTGAGGCCGGTCATCCCGACGGACCGGACCTGCCTCGCCAGCTCGCGCTGCGGCAGGGTTACTGGTGGCGGCCGGACACCATACCCGTACCGGAGCCGAAGGGTACGCAGTCCCTCGTACCGTCCGGAGCGGACACCGTCCACCTGGTGCTCGGCGGCACGGGCGGCATAGGCCGCGCCATCGCCGCCTGGCTGCTCGAACACACCCACGGTCGCGTCCTGTTGCTATCGAGAAACCCGCGGCTGCCCGAGGAGTTGAACGGATGGGCCAACCGCATCGGCCTCGTCCCGGCGGATCTCGCGACCATGCCCGTTCACGAAGTGGCGGCGGCCGTCGCCGACCACACGTCACGGCTGGACGGCGTCATCCACGCGGCCGGTCTCGGACACGGCGGCCTGCTCGTACGACGTGACACCACGGCGATGCGCGACGCCACCGCGGTACGCGAGAGGGGCGCACTCGTCGTCGAGCACCTGATCAAAGCCTTCCGCCCCGAGATCGCGGTCTACTGCTCCTCGATGTCCGCCCTGCTCGGCGGCGTCGGCCAGAGCGACTACGCGGCCGGCGCGAGCCTCCTCGACGGCTTCGCCCACCACCGGGCCTCCGAGACGGAGACGACCGTCCGGATCGGCATCGACTGGGACATCTGGAGCGAGACCGGAATGGCGACCCGGGTCCTGAACACGGACAGTCGCCATCAGGCCCACCTCGCGGTCGGCCTGACCGTCGAGGAGGGCAAAGCGGTCTTCGCCCACGCCCTCGCCCTGCAACTGCCGCAACTCCTCGTGTCCACAACCGACATCGAGGTCTCCCGAGCCTTCTACGCTCCCGCCGAGATCGCGGATCGGTCCTCGTGCTCCGGACCGGTGCACCCGGCGGACGGAAAGGAGGAGGCCCCCGACGCCGGCAGTACCGCAGAGCGAGCGGACGCCATGGCCCGGGTGATCCAGGATCTGCTGGGCGTGGACGAACTGGACCCCGAGGACTCTCTCTACGACCTGGGCGCCGACTCGCTGACCCTGATCAGCCTGATCGCCCAGATCGAGGACGACTACGGCGTCGAGTTCGACCTGGCCTCCTTCAGTCACCGCGTCAGCCTCGCGGAGATCCTGAAACACATCGAGGCGGCCCTCGCCTCCGCCGAGCCCACCACCGAGGCGGCCGGAAGCACCTCCCGGGTCGTCCTCGACATCTGGCAGGAGGGAACCGGTTCGGCCGTCCTGTGCCTGGTGCACCCCGTGGGCGGAGACATCCAGGCCTACCGCTCCCTGGTGGCAGCCCTCGGACCCGCGCCGACGGTGTGTCTCATCGCCGACCCGGCACTCCGCGACACCGAGATGCCCGCATGGTCACTGGCCGAGCGGGCCCAACACTACGACGCGGAACTACGTGATCGCTTCGGCGGACCGGACCACCGGCTTCACCTGGCCGGATGGTCCTACGGCGCCCGTGTGGCCATGGAGATGGCGGGCCTCGCCGAGTCGGCCGGCCGGCCGCTGGAAGCGCTCTACCTTCTGGATCCGCCACCGCCCCAGACGGAAACACTGATCGCCGCGTACGACGAGGCTCACCTGGAAAAGGTGTTCGCCGCCGAACTCGGCACCGGCGCCTCCTCGTTGCCGACCGAGCACGCACAGGCGTACGCCGAGAGGCTGGCCCGCTGCTG
>NZ_JBEYFS010000153.1:0-30276 GCF_040634475.1 Streptomyces sp. NPDC007095 | reverse complement strand
CCCTCGTACTGGACGTACTTGGGTCTGTGCCTGGTGCGGTGAGAGTGCGTGCATGGCGTCGCGGGGCAGACGGGAATTTGACGACAGGGCCTAGTACGGCAGCTCGACCTCGGCCGTGCAGTCCACCAGCAGGCCGCCGTTCTGGTCGCTGAGCCGCAGCTTCACCTGGACGAGCGGCACGCCCCACGTCGACTCCGTCTCCTTGCCGACGACCTCGGCGTCGAAACAGGTCACGTCACCCTCGAAGGCGGGGCCGCGGAAGTTCGCCTTGGAATGGCGCACCATGCCGTCGTGGCCGGCCCAGTAGGAGAGGTAGTCGGTGCACCAGGCGCCCAGCGTGGCGCCGTAGCCGTAGGCGCGCGCCATGCCGATCTCGCTCGCCCTGTCGCTGTCGATGTGTCCGCGCGAGGGTCCGACATAGAGCCCGTCGCGCTTGCGCGGGTCGATCTTGGCGCCTTCCTCGTCGAAGCCGAAGCCGTCCACCCAGCCGGGATCCTGGTTGATCCAGGGGTCCTTGACGCCGGGCGGCGCCACCCAGTGGAACGTGCCCCAGATGTTGAAGAGGAAGGCGCGGTACTCGGTGGTGAAGCTGGCGATGCTGTGCGGACCGATGACACGCCGTGGCAGCTTGTCGCCTACGCGCACCTCCTCGAAGTGCGGTGACACGCCCAGCCGGTTCGACAGGAGCCACTCGTGGCGCAGCTTCTCGATCTCGTTCAGCTCGGTGTCGCTCCAGCGCTTCACCACCAGACTCTGGTCCTGGTACATGCCGCGCTTCTCCGCTTCGAGGGCGAGATAGCGGATCGCGGTGGAGCGCTCGCGCGCCACGAGCGTGCCGTGCTGGTTGGTGTGGGTGGTGTCGCCGCGCGAGAACATCGTGGGTCCGGCGAACTTCGTCTCGGCCACCTTGTAGTCGTGGAAGCGCCGCTCCTGGAAGAGCTTGTCCCCGGCCCGTACGGGGCAGCCGTAGAACCACCATTCCTCGCCGCCGAAGATCAGGTGGCTGCCGGGGATATATCCCACGCAGGCGGGCTGGGCGCCGTGCCCGTAGTCCAGGCCGACCGCGATGGACTGCGGTGCGACGAGGCCGCCGAACCGGGAGTCGCGGGCGAACTCCTCGTCCCAGTGGAGCGGATTGGGGTAGTCCATCGCCATCACCCAGCGGCGGATGTCGGAGGTGCTGCACGGGTCCCACAACTGCCCGCCGCCGACCGGTTTGCCCACGCGGTGGTCGACGTCGGAGAGGTCGAGTTCGGTGATCTCTGCTTCGGTGGACTTCTTGCTCACGCCTGCTCCCGATGCTCCCGGTTGAACGGCTCCACGGCTGAACGGCTGAACGTTGTATCGGCTGAACGGTCTATCGATTGACGTCGACGACGACGCGGCCGCGCACCTCGCCCTCCATGAGCCGGCCCGCCGCGGCGATCGCGTCGCTCAGGCCGATCTCCTGGGCGATCGCGTCCAGCGCGTCCGCGTCCAGGTCGCGCGAGAGCCGGTCCCAGGCGGTCGTCCGTGCCGTGCGCGGTGCCCGCACGCTGTCGATCCCGAGCAGGGACACCCCGCGCAGAATGAACGGGGCGACCGACGCAGGGAAGTCCATGCCCTGGGCCAGGCCGCAGGCGGCGACCGTGCCGCCGTAGCGCGTCTGGGCACAGGCGTTGGCCAGCGTGTGGCTGCCGACGGAGTCGACGACACCCGCCCAGCGCTCCTTCTGCAGCGGCCGGCCGGCCTCCGAGAACTCGGCGCGGTCCAACACGGTCACGGCGCCGAGCTGTCGGAGATACTCGGCCTCCGACGCCTTGCCGGTCGCGGCGGCCACCTCGAAGCCGGCCTTCGTCAGGAGCGCGATCGCGACGCCGCCGACACCGCCCGTCGCCCCCGTCACCAGGATCTCGCCCTGCTCCGGGCGGACCCCGTGCTCCAGCAGGGCGCCGACACACAGGCTCGCCGTGTAGCCCGCCGTGCCGATGGCCATCGCCTGCCGGGCGGTGAAGGCGGTGGGCAGGGGCACGAGCCAGTCGCCGGCGAGGCGGGCGCGCTGCGCGAGGCCGCCCCAGTGGTTCTCGCCGACGCCCCAGCCGTTGAGTACGACGCGGTCGCCCTTGTGCCAGTCCGCGTGCGCGCTGTCGGTGACGACGCCCGCGAGATCGATGCCGGGCACCATCGGGAAGCTGCGGACCACGGGTGAGGTGCCCGTGATGGCGAGAGCGTCCTTGTAGTTCAGCGTCGAATACTCCACCTCGATGCCGACGTCGCCGTCGGGCAGATCCGCCTCGTCCAGCCGCGTGAGCGAGACCGTCCGCCCCGTCTCGCCCTTCTCGATCAGGAGTGCCGAAAACATCGCAGAACTCGTCCTTACCTCGGCCGCCTCAGACGCTGATGCATATCGCAATCTCGCGATTGAGAATGACATTCTCCATATGTGCGGATGATGCTTTCACGGTGATGTGTCGGCGTCAACCGGCTGGGAGGCCCTCGCCTTGTTTGTTCTCAAGGCTAGCAATCATTGCAAGGATTGAAATACCGTGGGCGCCATGGACTTCAGGATGGGGGAGAGCGCCACCACGCTGCGGGCACAGCTGCGCGGCATGGTGCGCGAGCACGTCCCGGCCGACTTCCTGGGCGCGTTCACCGAGGACCCGGCCGATCTGGAGGTCGCCCAGCGCTTCTGCCGGCTGCTGGCCGACCGGGGACTGCTGTGCCTGGCCTGGCCCGAGGAGTTCGGCGGCCGGGGCGCCTCGGTGTGGGAGCAGACCGTCGTCCGCGAGGAGATGTGGGCGCATCACGAACCCCGGGGAGCGCAGTACATGGGCGTCAACTGGGTGGGGCCCGCGATCATGCGGCACGGTACCCCCGAACAGCAGCGCCGGCACCTGCCCCCGATCGCCCGCGGTGAGGTGATCTGGTGCCAGGGCTTCAGCGAGCCGGACGCCGGATCGGACCTGGCGTCCCTGCGTACCGCGGCCCGCCCGGACGGGGGCGGCTGGCAGGTCTCCGGCCAGAAGATCTGGACCTCCTACGCCACCATGGCCCAGTGGTGCTTCCTGCTCACCCGCACCTCGCGGGGGGCCAAGAAACAGCACGGGCTGACCATCTTCCTCGTGCCGATGGAACGGGCGGGCATCGAGGTCCGGCCCATCCGCTCCATGATCGGCCCGCACCACCTCAACGAGGTCTTCCTCGACGAGGTCCGGGTCGGCCCGGCCGACGTCCTGGGCACGGTGGACGACGGCTGGAAGGTCGTACGGGAGGTACTCGCGTTCGAGCGGGTGGGCATCGCCCGGTACGCGCGCTGCGAGCGCCTCCTGCAGTCCGCACCGTCCGCCCTCGCAGAGCAATGGGACACCCTGCCCGGGGAGTTGCGGGGCCGATGGGCGGGGATGCTGGTGCACTGCCGGCGGGCCCGGCTGCTGGCCTACCGCGTGCTGTCGCTCCAACTCGAAGGAAGGGTCAGCCCGGCCGACACCGCCGCCTACCGGATCGCGGTCACCCAACTCGACCAGGACAGCGCCGAGGTGCTCATGGAGATCGCCGGGCACGGCCGGCTCACCGATGCGGACGGTCGCCGATTCCGGCGCGCGGTCCAGGACCACTGGCGGTACGCGCAGGCGTCCACCGTGGCGTCGGGAAGCATCGAGATGCAGCGCATCCTGCTGGCCCGGGCCCTGCTGGCGGCCGCGTGAACATCGACCTGAGCAGGGAGGCGACGGAGTACGGCCGCCAGGTGTTGCGGGCCCTGGAGGCGGCCGGCGGCGACCGGCTCGTACAGCAGGCCGAGGAGGAGCCGGACCGTCGCGAGAAACTCGTGGCGCCGGTCCTGGCCGATCTCGGTGCCTGGGAGCTGGACGTACGGGGCAGCGCCGACGAGTTGGAGGCGGCGGCCGCGGTCTGCCGGGCCGCCGGCCATTGGGTCCTGGCCTACCCGGTGGCCGAGCGCCTCTCCCGGCCCGCCGACCTCGACGCCGACGCGCTGCTCGTCGTCGGCGACAGCGCCCCGGCCGGTGCGGTGGCCGACCTCGACCTGCGCTGGGTGGCCGTGACACTGGACGGCGAGCGCAGCCACGCCCGCGCCCTGCCGCGGAGCTCACCGCCCCGCCACTCGGCCTTCGTCGCCGACCTCGACCTGACGCGGATCGACGGCGACGGGGCGGCGGACGCCGTGCTCGGACTGGTCCTGCCGTGCTGGACCCTGCTCGGGATGCTCGACCGGGCGATCGACCTCACCCGCGCACACGTGGTCGTCCGCACCCAGTTCGGCCAGCCCCTCTCGGCCTTCCAGGCGGTCCAGTTCCAGCTCACCGACGCCGAAGTCGAGCGCGGCGGCGTCGAGATGCTGGCCAAGTACGCGCTGTGGAGCCTGCGGGACAGCCCCGCGGACGCGCTCGCCGACGCGCTCGCACTCCGACTGGCGGCGCTGGAGGCGGCCCAGACCGTGTTCCGCGTCGCACACCAGTTGCAGGGCGCCACCGGGTTCTGCGACGAGGCGTTCCTGTCCTGGCTGTCGCGCTACAGCCAGCCGGTACGCCGACTGCCGCTCGGCCTGTCCGCCACCCGCGACCGGCTGGCCCGGCTGGTGGACCGGCGGGGCCTGACCGGGCCGTTCAACGACGCCGACGACCCACACGGACGGCCGACATGGTGACGTACGACCAGCGGCTGCTCGCGGCACTCCGGAAGGAGCGGTGACCATGACACACCGGTCGACCTGGCCGGACGACCTCGGTGAGTTCCGTGTCGCCGTGCGGGACTGGTGCCGGGAGCACGTGCCCGCGCAGTGGCGGCGGAGCCAGACCGGCGTGCCGGAGGCGGAGTTCGTCGAGTTCCAGAAGGAGTGGTTCCAGCGGCTCCGGGGGGCCGGCCTGGCCGTCCCGCACTGGCCGCGGGAGTGGGGCGGCGGGATGCCGGTCGCCCACCAGATCGTGCTCTACCAGGAGTTGGCCGCGCGGGACGCGCCCAGACTGGTCCTGGCCTTCGTCGCGATCCACCACGCCGCCTCCACGCTGCTCGTCGCGGGCACCGACGCGCAGCGCCGCCGCCACCTCCCGGCGATCCTGGACGGTGAGGTCTGGGTCCAGGGCTTCTCCGAGCCCGAGGCCGGGTCCGATCTCGCCGCCCTGCGCACGACCGCCCGCAAGCGGGGCGAGGACTACCTCGTCAACGGCCAGAAGCTGTGGGCGAGCGGCGCGCTGCACGCCGACTGGTGCCTGCTGCTCGCGCGGACCGACCCGCACGCCCCGAAGCGGCACGGCATCTCGTACTTCCTGCTGGACATGCGCAGCCCGGGCATCGACGTACGGCCGATCCGTCAGGCCACCGGTGGCGCCCACTTCTGCGAGATCTTCCTCGACGACGTCGTCGTTCCCGCGGCCGACCTGGTCGGGCCCGCGAACGAAGGCTGGCGCGTCGCACAGCGGACGCTGGGCGCCGAGCGCGGCATGACGATGCTGGAACTGGCCGAGCGCTTGGGCAACGCCGGGTTCAGGTGGCTGGTGGAGGCGTGCGCAAGGACCGGTCCGCACGGGCGGCGGCCGCTCGACGACCCATGGGTGGCCGACCGGCTGGCGGTCCTGGAGACCGAGATCACCGGCCTGCGGGCGCTGTGCCGGGACCTGGTGGAGCGGCACGCCGTCGGCACCGTGGGCCCGGCCGACGCCTCGATCGTCAAGCTCTACTACAGCGAACTGCTCCAGCGCACCATGGACTTCGGCGTCGAGATCGCGGGACCGGCCGGGCACACGGTGCCGGCGAAGCCGGCCTCCAGTGGCTGGGAGTCCGGCGCCTGGCTGCTCGACTTCATCGGCTCCTGGGAGTGGACCATCCCGGGCGGGACGAGCGAGATCCAGCGCACCATCATCGGCGAGCGCGGTCTCGGACTGCCCCGAGAGCCGGTGGGGAACTGATGGCCGCCGCGCCGGAGACCGAGGTGCGCGCCGAACTGCGTGCGGTCGCCCACGAGTCGCTCGCCAAGGGGCAGGCGTCCGAAGGGGTGCCCCGGCGGCGGCTGGCCGAGGCCGGGTGGCTGGGCCTGGAGGTCCCCGAGGAACTGGACGGCGCGGGGGTGACCTTCGCGGAGACGGCGGTGGTGCTGGAGGAACTCGGCCGGGCGGCCGCCCGCACCGGGTACTTCGGAGCGGCCGTGCTGGCCGCCGGGACACTGACCGCGCTCGAAACCACCGCCGAACGGGACGCGTTGCTGCGCCGGACGGCGAACGGGACGGAGGCCCTGACCGCCGCCCTGGTGGACGCCACCGACGACAGTCTGGTCGCCGGCACCCTCGGCGGCAGGGATGGTGCCGTGCCCTTCCGGATCGAGGACTCCCCGGCGGGGCCACGGCTGAGCGGTCACGCGGGCTTCGTGCCCGACGCTGCCGAGGCCGACCGACTGCTGCTCCTGGCGCTCGACCCGGCCGGCGCACCGGTCGTCGTCCTTCTCGCCCCGGGGGCGGAGGGGCTGACGGTGACCGGGCAGCCGGTCCTGGACGCCACCCGCAGGTTCGCTCTGGTGCGTGCCGAGGCGGTGGCCCCGGACGAGGGATGCGTGCTGCGCTTCGCAAGCGAACCGCGGCGCGCCGTGGGCCGGTTGCTCGACCGGGCCGCCGTCGCGACGGCCTGCGACAGCCTCGGTCTCGCCGAGGCCATGCTGGAGGCGACCGTCGCGCACACCCGCGGCCGTGAGCAGTTCGGACGGCCGGTCGGATCCTTCCAGGCCGTGAAGCACGCCTGCGCGGACATGCTGGTACGGCTCTCGGTCTCCCGGCACCTGGTGTCCGAGGCCGTGCGCCTGATCGCCGAGGACCACGTCGAGGCGGGAGTCGCGGCCTCGATGGCGAAGTCGTACGTCTGCGCCGCCGCGGTCGACGTCGTCGGCAAGGCGATGCAACTGCACGGCGGCATGGGTTACACGTGGGAGAGCGGAATCCATGTCCACCTCAAGCGCGCCACGCTCAACCGTTCGCTGTTCGGCTCACCGGCCGCCCACCGCCGACGACTGGCCGGGCGGTACCGATGACTTTCCATTGCCTGCGCCCCTAACAAACGCTAGATTGAAATGAGAGTGAGATTCTCTATATGGAGAAGCTCATTCACCTCTACGACGAGGTCTCCGGGAGTCCGCCACCATGTTGCTGCCAGGGGCGCGCTACACCAGCGCCACATCGACGACCCTCGCCGAGGGCTGGAGTCTGGAACGACTCACCCCACCCAGCCGCCTGTTCGGCGCCAATGGTCTGCGCACCGGTCCGGACGGCCGCGTCTACGTGGCGCAGGTGACCGGCAGTCAGATCAGCGCGATCGACGTCGGGACGGGGCGCCTGGAGACCATCAGCGCCAAGGGCGGCGACATCATCGCGCCGGACGACGTGGCCTTCGGCCCGCGGGGCGACCTCTACGCCACCGAGGTCATGGACGGCCGGGTGAGCGTGCGCGGCGCCGACGGCCGTACGCGGGTCCTGCGCGACGACCTCCCCGGCGCGAACGGCATCACGGTGCACCAGGGCCGCCTGTTCATCGGCGAATGCCGCATCGGCGGGCGCCTGTTGGAACTCGATCCGAACGGCGGCGCACCCCGGGTGATGCTCGAGAACGTGGCGATGCCCAACGCCATGGAGGTCGGCCCCGACGGCCTCCTCTACTACCCGGTGATGGGCACCAACGACATCTGGCGGATCCATCCGGACGGCGGCGAGCCCGAACGGGTCGTGGGGGACCTGGGTGTCCCCGACTCCGTGAAGTTCGACCCCGAGGGCTACATCGTCTCCACCCAGGTGGCGACCGGCGAGGTGCTGCGCATCGATCCCCGCAGCGGCGCGCGCACGGTGCTGGCCTCCCTGAACCCCGGTCTCGACAACTGCACCTTCGTGGGCGACCGGCTGTTCGTCTCGAACTTCACCGGCGAGATCACGGAGATCCTGGGCGGCGGTGAGACCCGGACGACGCTGCCCGGTGGCCTCAACTGGCCGCTGGACCTGACCGTGGGAGACGACGGCACCCTCTACGTCGCCGACGGGACCTTCTTCTACGCCCTGCGCGCCGGCGGTGAGCTGCAGACGCTGGGGATGCTCTTCACTCCCGGCTATCCGGGCTTCGTCCGCGGCGTGACCGCCGTCGGCGGGGGCGAGTTCGTCGTCACCACCTCGGGCGGCCAGGTCGCGCGCTACTCGCCCGGGAACAGGGAGAGCGAGGTACTGGCCCAGGACCTCGACCAGCTCTACGGCGTGGTGGTCGCTCCGAACGGGGCCGTGGTGACCGCCGAGTCCGGCACCGGCCGTGTGCTGTCCATCCGGTCCGGCCAGGTCGAGGAACTCGCCTCCGGCCTGAACCAGCCGCTCGGTGTGGCGTTCGGCCCCGACGGCAGCTGCCTGGTCTCCGAATCGGGCGCCGGACGGATCGTCGCGGTCACCGGTGCGGGCGTGGACACGGTGGTGGACGGCCTGGAGAAGCCCCAGGGGATCCTGGTGCGCGCCGGACGGCTCTACATCGTCGACACCGGCGCCAAGGCGGTGATCGGCGTCGATCTCGAGAGCAAGGCCCGGCACACCGTCGCCCGTGACCTGCCGCTGGGCGCCCCGCCCGGCGTGACCCCCAAGCCGCTGCGGGGACTGCCGCCGTTCTCCGGGCCGCAAGGCCCCTTCGCAGGCATCGCCGCCGGGCCGGACGGCACGCTCTACGTCTCCGCCGACGCCGACGGCAGCGTGCTGGCCCTGCGCGAGACAGGAGGGACCGCGCTATGACGCAGGACTTCCTGGGCCTCGACGGACGCGTCGTCATCGTCAGCGGTGCGGCGGGCGGGGGCATCGGCACCTCGGTGACGCGCATGGTCGCCCGCGCCGGGGCGACCGTCGTCGCGGTGAGCCGCTCTCCGGAGAACCTCGAGAAGCATGTCGCGCCGCTGGCGGCGGAGGGCCTCCCGGTAGTGCCGGTCGCGGCCGACGCCTCCACCGACGACGGCATCGCGCTCGTGATGAAGGCGGTCGGCCGGACCGCCGGTGACCTGCACGGCCTCGTCAACGTCGCCGGCGGCGCCGCGCCCTCGACCTGGATGCCCTCGACCCGGGTGACCCGGGCGGACTGGCGCGCGCTGTTCACCCAGAATCTGGAAACGATGTTCTTCATGAGCCAGGCGGTCGCCGCCGAGCTCACGTCACAGGACCGGCCGGGGTCGATCGTCTCGATCTCCTCCATCAGCGGCATGAACTCGGCGCCCCTGCACATCGGTTACGGCACGGCCAAGGCGGCGCTGGTGGCGGCGACCCGCACGATGGCCGTCGAACTGGCCGGGGACGGCATCCGGGTGAACGCCATCGCGCCCGGCGTGACCGAGACCCCGGCCTCGGGGACGTACGTCGACGAGGATGCCGAGCGGGACCGCCGTGCCATCGCGATGGGACGACGCGGCCGCCCCGAGGAACAGGCGGGGGCCATTCTCTTCCTGCTGTCCGACCTGTCGACGTACATCACCGGCCAGACCCTGCTGGTCGACGGCGGCCTCAACCTCAAATGGACCCACCTGGCCGCCGACAACACCTCTCTCTTCCTCAAGGACGAGTCGTTCCGAGCCGCCATAACGCGCTGACGCGGGCTGGAGAATGTCATGAGCGAAACCGCCGGGAACGAAACCCTGTCGCAGCCGCTGACCATCGGTGTGGAGGCGTACGTCTCGCAGGAGTACGCCCGGGCCGAGCGGGACAAGCTGTGGACCAAGGTGTGGCAACAGGTCGGGCGTGTCGAGGAACTCCCCGATGTCGGTGACTACCTCACCTACGAGATCCTCGACGACTCGATCATCGTCGTGCGCACGGCGCCGGACACGCTCCGCGCCTACCACAATGTCTGCTCGCACCGGGGGCGCCGCCTCCTCGACACCCCGCCGGGCAAGAGGGACGCCCGCGGCCGCGGCAGGCAGTTCGTCTGCGGGTTCCACGGGTGGCGGTACAACCTGGACGGCCAGTGCACCCATGTGCCCGAACGGGAGGACTGGCCGTGCGGGCTGTCCGCGGGGAACACCGGCCTGACCGGGGTCGAGGTCGACACCTGGGGTGGCTGGATCTGGATCAACATGGACCCGGAGTGCGAACCGCTGCGCGACTACCTGGAGCCCGCGGCCACCCTGCTCGACCCCTTCCAGCTGGAGAACATGCGCTACCGGTGGCGTCGCTGGCTCGTCTTCGACTGCAACTGGAAGACCGCCCTCGAGGCGTTCATGGAGACCTACCATGTGCCGTACACCCACCCGGAGTTCATGAAGTTCGGCAGTTTCCTCGGCTGGTCCAGGGCCCAGGGCAAGCACAGCAACATCGGTTATGACGCGCCCAAGGGCCTGGACGAGAACCAGGCGAAGCTGCGGATCGGCGGCGGCACCGACCCCCGCGAGTCCACGGCCGAGCTGCAGAACTTCACCTGGGCGAACGCGAACACCAACACCACCCAGACCCTGGTCGACGCGGCGAACCGGCTGGTCGAGGAAGTGCCGGAGGACGCCACGGCCGCCGATGTGCTCAGGCACTGGCTGGACACGGCCCGGCGCACGGACGCCGAGCGCGGTGTGAGCTGGCCGACCGTGGAACCCGCGCACGTCGCGAAGAGCGGCACCGCCTGGCAGATCTTCCCGAACTTCCAGATCGGGCACGCTCTGAACAACATGCTGTGCTACAGCGCCCGGCCCCATGGCTACGACCCCGACAAGTGCGTCTTCGAGGTCGCCGTGTACGAGCTGTACCCGCCCGGCGAGGAGCCGCTGACCGAGTGGGTGTACACGCCGGAGGACGACCCGGACTGGCGCACGGTCCTGCCGCAGGACTTCACCAACATGGCCGCCGTCCAGAAGGGCATGAAGGCCCGCGGCTTCTCGGGCCCGAAGCCCAACCCGTACCGCGAGCGCAGCATCGTGAACCTGCACCACAACCTGGCCACCTACATGGGTACCGGCGAGCCCCGCGACCTCGCCTGAATCCCGCCTCCGTACGCCCTGAGGACGAACGACCCGAGTGACCGCCCGAGCCGAGGACTTCGCATGCCGAAATGCGCACCGACACAGACGCCTCAGACAGACCACGCGGCCCTCAGGGCGAAGTACCTGCTGGAGCGCGACAAGCGCCTGCGCGGCGAGGGGCAGAAGCAGTACCTGGAGGCCGAGGGCGAGTTCGAGGAGTACTACGAGGCCGATCCGTACACGCCCGTCGTACCCCGGCCCCCGATCTCGCAGGACATCGACGTGGCGGTCCTCGGCGGCGGCCTCTCGGGCCTGATCGCCGCGGCGCGGATCAAGCAGGCCGGCGTCGCCGGCTTCCGGATCATCGAACTCGGCGGTGACTTCGGCGGCGCCTGGTACTGGAACCGCTACCCGGGCATCCAGTGCGACACGGACTGCTACTGCTATCTGCCGATGCTCGAAGAGGTCGGCTACATCCCGAAGCAGAAGTACTCCTTCGGGGACGAGGTCTTCGAGCACTGTCAGCGCATCGGGGAGCACTTCGGGCTCTACGACCACGCGGTCTTCAGCACCCTGATCCGCTCCATGGAGTGGGACGAGGCGATCGGACGCTGGCGGATCGGCACCAACCGGGGCGACGACATCCGCGCCCGTTTCGTCGTCATGTGCCAGGGCCCGTTCAACCGGCCGAAGCTCCCCGGAATCCCCGGCATCACGGACTTCCGCGGGCACACCTTCCACACGGCGCGCTGGGACTACACGTACACCGGCGGCGACATGAGCGGAGGGCTGGACAAGCTCGCCGACAAGCGGGTCGCCGTCATCGGCACGGGAGCCAGCGGCATCCAGGTGGTCCCGCACCTCGCCCGCTCCGCCCGGCACCTCTACGTCTTCCAGCGCACGCCCTCGTACATTGACGAGCGCGGCAACGTACCGACCGACCCGGAATGGGTGAAGACGCTGGAGCCGGGCTGGCAGAAGGAGCGGCAACGCAACTTCCACACCGCGGCGTTCGAGGCGTTCGCGCCGGGCCAGCCGGACCTGGTCTGCGACGGCTGGACCGAGGTCAGCCGCAACCTCGCCGCCCATCTGGACGCCACCGACGGCTGGGCCGCGCTGGTGGATCCGGAGAAGTTCATGGAGCTCAGGGAGATCCAGGACTACCGGGCGATGCAGCGCCTGCGCGACCGCGTCGACGCCGTCGTCGAGGACGAGAGGACGGCTCAGGCGCTGAAGCCCTACTACCGCTTCCTGTGCAAGCGGCCGTGCTTCAACGACGAGTACCTGCCCACCTTCAACCGCCCGAACGTCACCCTCGTCGACGTGTCGGACACCAAGGGCGTCGAACGCATCACCGAGAAGGGCATCGTCGCCCACGGTGTCGAACACGAGGTGGACTGCATCATCTTCGCCAGCGGCTTCGAGATCACCACCGACCTCGACCGCCGTCTCGGCATCCGGCCGTTCGCCGGGCGCGCCGGGCTGTCGCTCTACGACCACTGGGCCAAGGGCTACCGCACCCTGCACGGCGTCATGAGCCACGGCTTCCCCAACCAGTTCTTCACCGGCTTCCTCCAGGGCGGGGTGACCGCGAGCACGACGGCGATGTTCGAACAGCAGGCCCAGCACATCGCCTACATCATCAAAGAGACCCTGGCACGCGGCGCCTCGACCGTGGAGCCCACCGAGGAAGCGCAGGACCAGTGGTGCGCGACCGTCCGGGAGACCGCGGTCGACAACACCAACTTCCAACGGGAATGCACGCCCGGCTACTACAACAACGAGGGCGAGCAGCAGATCCGCTCACACCTGGGCGAACCCTACTGGCCCGGCTTCTACGCCCTGGAGGACCTGCTCCAGGCATGGCGCGACACGGGCGAGATGCGCGGCCTCGTCCTGAACGACTGACGAGCCCCGTCCCGCACCGCGCGCCCCGCGAGAGGAACACCTCATGCCCGAAATCAGATTCGACGACCGCGTAGCCGTGATCACCGGCGCCGGCCGGGGGCTGGGGCGCGCCTACGCCCTGCTGCTCGGCTCGAAGGGAGCGAAGGTCGTCGTCAACGACCCCGGCGGGAGCCTGACCGGGGCCGGCGGTGACACCGGTCCCGCGGACGAGGTGGTCCGGGAGATCACGGCAGCCGGCGGTGAGGCCGTCGCGTGCGCCGAGTCCGTGGCCACGGCCGAGGGCGGCCGGGCGATCGTCGAGTCCGCGCTCGACCACTACGGCCGGATCGACGTCCTCGTCCACAACGCGGGCATCGTCCGTGCGGCGCCGCTGACCGAGATGACGTACGAGGACTTCGACGCCGTCCTGGACGTCCATCTGCGGGGCGCCTTCCACGTCGTACGGCCCGCGTTCCCGCTGATGCGCGAGGCGGGTTACGGCCGCGTCGTGCTGACCTCGTCGATCGGCGGGCTGTACGGCAACCACCGCGTCGCCAACTACGGCATGGCCAAGGCCGGGATGATCGGGCTGTCCAACGTGGTCGCCCTGGAGGGCGCCGCCGCGGGCGTGAAGTGCAACATCATCGTCCCCGGCGCCGTGACGAGGATGGCCGAGGGCATCGATACCTCTGCCTGTCCGCCGATGGGACCCGAGCTGACGGCTCCGGTCGTGGGCTGGCTGGCCCACGAGTCCTGCTCGGTCACCGGGGAAATGCTGGTGTCGATCGCCGGCCGGGTGGCGCGGGCCTTCGTGGGCGAGACCCCGGGCGTGTACCGGCCCGCATGGTCGATCGAGCAGGTCGGCGAGGAGCTCGCCGCCATCCGCGACACGAAAGACCCCTGGATCCTGCCCGTCGTCCCCTCGGCCCACGTCGACCACATCCGCAACAGCTTCGCGATGGCCAGGCACAGTGAAGGGGTAACACGGTGACGAAAGTCTTTGCACGCATTCTCGAACTCTTCGAGGCCGAGGGCATCAACACCATCTTCGGCATACCCGACCCGAACTTCGTCCACATGTTCCACCTTGCGGAGGAACGCGGGTGGAACGTGGTCGCCCCGCACCACGAGGAGTCCGCCGGTTTCATGGCGGAGGCTGTCTCGCGCATGACCGGAAAGGCCGCGGTGTGCATCGGCACGCTGGGCCCGGGGGTCGCCAACCTGGCCGGCGCCATGATGTGCGCCAAGGTCGAGAACTCACCGGTCGTCTTCCTGGGTGGCCAGCGCGCACGGATCACGGAACAACGGGTGCGCCGCGGACGCATCCAGTTCGTCAAGCAGGCGGCCCTGTTCGAGCCCTCGGTCAAGTACTCCGCCAGCATCGAGTACGCCGACCAGACCGACGAGGTGATCCGTGAGGGCCTGCGCAAGGCACTGTCGGGGACGCCGGGCCCGGTCTACATCGAATACCCCTCCCATGTGATCCGGGAAGACCTCGACGTACCCCCGGCTTTGCCGCCCGAGGCCTATCGCCTGGTCGGTCAGACGGCCGGTCCGGACAAGGTCGCCGAGGCCGTCGCGTTCATCCGCGCGGCCAAGCAGCCGATTCTCCTCGTGGGGCACGGGGTGCACACCTCCCGTGCGGGGGAGTCGGTCAGGGCGCTGGCCGACGCCATGGCCTGCCCCGTCATCCAGACGTCGGGCGGCACTTCGTACATCGCGGGACTCGAGGACCGTACGTTCCCCTACGGCTTCTCGGCGGCGGCGATCGACGCCGTGGTGAAGTCCGACCTGTGTCTGGCCATCGGCACCGAACTCGGTGAGCCGGTCCACTACGGACGCGGGCGGCACTGGGTCGCGAACGAGGCGAACCGCAGGTGGATCCTCGTCGAGCAGGATCCCCAGGCCATAGGCGTGAACCGCTCGGTCGACGTCCCACTGGTGGGCGACCTGCGGGCGGTCGTCCCGCAGCTCGTCGACGCGATCGAGGACACACCGCGCACTGCGACTCCGCAGCTCGCGGGCTGGATCAAACAGGACGCGGCCCAACTGGCGGAGCTCGCGGAGACGGCTCCCTCCGGCATGTCACCCGTGCATCCCGCACGGCTGATCGTCGAGGCGACCAAGGTCTTCCCGAAGGACGGCATCATGGTCCGCGACGGCGGCGCCACGACCATCTTCGGCTGGACGTACTCGCAGGCCAAGCCCCATGACGTGATGTGGAACCAGAACTTCGGCCACCTGGGCACGGGACTTCCCTACGCGATCGGGGCCTCGGTGGCGGAGGGCGGCAAGCGGCCCCTGATGCTGATCACCGGGGACTCGTCGTTCCAGTTCCACATCGCCGAACTGGAAACGGCCGCGCGGCTGAACCTGCCGCTCGTCTGCGTCGTCGGCGTCGACTACGCCTGGGGCCTCGAAGTGGGCGTCTACAAACGCACCTTCGGCCAGGGGTCGCTGGAGACGGGCGTGCACTGGAGCAAGAGCACGCGCCTGGACAAGGTCGCCGAAGGCTTCGGCTGCCACGGCGAGTACGTCGAACGCGACGAGGACATCGCCCCCGCCATCAAGCGCGCCTACGCCAGTGGCAGGCCGGGAGTCGTGCACGTCGCGGTCGACCCCAAGGCGAATTCGGAAGAGATGCCGAGTTACGACGAGTTCCGGACCTGGTACGCGGAAGGGACGCAGTGACCATGCGGGAGTATGCGAAGTTCTACATCGGCGGCCAGTGGACCGATCCGGTCGGAACGGAGACCTTCGAGGTTGTGAATCCCGCGACCGAGGAGGTCTGCGGCAAGGTGGCCCAAGGATCGGCGGCCGACGTCGACCGGGCGGTCGCGGCGGCCCGGCGGGCCTTCCCCGGCTGGTCGACGACCACGGGCGAGGAGCGGGTCGAGGTACTCCAGAACGTCCTCGACGTGTACCAGAAGCGGGCCGGTGACCTCGCCGCGGCGCTGACCGAGGAAATGGGCGCGCCGGCCGCGCTCGCGGGCGGCTTCCAAGTGGGCCTCGGAGCCGGTCACCTGACCACGGCGATCGCGGTGCTGAAGGACTTCGTGTTCGAGGAGCGGCGCGGAGCGACACTGGTCGTGAAGGAGCCGATCGGCGTCTGTGGGCTGATCACCCCGTGGAACTGGCCCATGAACCAGATGGCCGTGAAGGTGTTCCCGGCGCTGGCGACCGGCTGCACCATGGTGCTCAAGCCGTCGGAGAAGTCGCCCTTCACCGGGCAGATCTTCGCCGAGATCCTGGATGCCGCGGGCGTTCCCGCCGGTGTGTTCAATCTCGTCCAGGGCGACGGCCCCGGCGTGGGGGTGCCGCTCGCCGGCCACGCGGACGTCGACATGATCTCGTTCACCGGTTCGACGCGCGCGGGCATCGACATCGCGAGGAACGCGGCGCCCACGGTGAAGAGGGTGACCCAGGAACTGGGCGGCAAGAGCCCGAACATCGTTCTCGACGACGAGGACTTCGCCGAGAACGTCGGCAAGGGCGTGGCCAACATGATGGGCAACTCCGGGCAGACGTGCAGCGCGCCCTCCCGGATGCTCGTCCCCGCCGCCCGTATGGACGAAGCCATCACCATCGCTCAGGAGACCGCGTCCGGGATCACCGTGGGCGACCCCCATGGCGACTTCGTGATGGGGCCGGTGGTTTCGGAGGCCCAGTTCGAGAAGATCCAGTCGCTGATCCGGAAGGGCATCGACGAGGGCGCCACCCTGGTGGCCGGCGGCACGGGACGCCCGGACGGGCTGGAGAAGGGCTACTACGTGAAGCCCACCGTCTTCGCCCGGGTCACGAACGGCATGACCGTCGCCCGCGAGGAGATCTTCGGGCCGGTGGTGACGATCCTCGGCTACGACAGCGTCGACCACGCCGTCGAGATCGCGAACGACACGGAGTACGGCCTCGCCGGCTATGTGGCGGGTGCGGACCTGGAGAAGGCGCGTGCCGTGGCGCGTCGCATCCGGGCGGGATGGGTGGCGATCAACGACGCGTTCGACTTCGGCTGTCCGTTCGGCGGGTACAAGAAGAGCGGCAATGGCCGGGAGTGGGGCGAGTTCGGCTTCCACGACTACCTGGAGATCAAGGGCATTCTCGGCTAGGGCCTGTCCGGCGGATCAAGTCGCAGGAATCGGGCGGTCCCTCATGAACGCTGGTGAGCGGGGTTTGGTGCGTGCAGGTGCAAGGCGGAGGAGGGAGTCGAAGCGGAGCGTCGGCGACCGACGACAACGCCGCAGATGTGCGTGCCAAGCCCCGCGTCTGCGGCATGATCCGCCGGACAGGCCTTAGGGGGCGATCCAGACGACATCCCTGCACGCCTGAGGCGGCCTCATCGGGCTGACGAGGCCGCCTCACGGAGCGGGCATCCGGGTGCGAGCGGATGCGGGCGGGGGCGCCGGACGGGTCAGGCGCCGCAGGAGCGCAGGAACTTGCGGGTCCGTACGGCGATCGGGAGCGGCTTGTCCGGCTCGCAGGGGTACATGTCCTGCTCGACGATGGCGAACAGCTCCACGCCCAGGCGCTGGGCGGCCACCAGCACCGGCTCCAACTCCGGTACGCCGGACGGGGGTTCGCACATCACACCGCGCTGCACGGCGGGACCGAACGGCACCTCGTTCTTGACGACGTCGGCGAGGATCGCCGGGTCGACCTGCTTGAGGTGCAGATAGCCGATGCGCTCGCCGTACGTCTCGATGAGCTTGACGCTGTCGCCGCCGCAGTAGGCGTAGTGCCCGGTGTCCAGGCACAGGTTGACCAGGTCGGAGTCGGTCGAGTCGAGGAAGCGCTCGACGTGGTCCTCGGTGTCGATGTGCGTGTCCGCGTGCGGGTGGACGACGATGTCGAGGCCGTAGGTCTCCTTGACCTCGTGGCCCAGTCGCTCCATGCCCTTGGTCAGGTGGGCCCACTGCTCGGCGGTCAGCTCAGGCGGCTCGATGATCTCGGCGGTCTTGTCGTCGCGCCAGAAGGAGGGGATGACCACCAGATGCTTCGCGCCCATGGCCTGGGTGAGCGCGGCGACCTCGCTGACGTGTGCCCAGGTGGAGTCCCAGACGGACGGTCCGCGATGCAGCCCGGTGAAGACCGTACCGGCCGACACCTTCAGGTCGCGCTTGTCGATCTCTGCGGTGAGCCGGGCCGGGTCGCTCGGCAGATAGCCGTAGGGGCCGAGTTCGATCCAGGAGTAGCCGGCCTCCGACACCTCGTCCAGGAAGCGTTCCCAGGGCACCTGCTGGGGATCGTCGGGGAACCAGACGCCCCAGGAGTCCGGTGCGGAGCCGACCCGGATGCGGTCCAGGTGAGCGGTCATGTCAGGAGGTCCCTTCGGGAGTGGCCGCCACGGGTGCTTTGAGGTCCTCGGCTTCGGGGAGTTCCTCGACGTCGACGCCGCGTACCTGGGCCAGTTCGTGCTTGAGCGCGGCGAGTTCGGCGCCGCCGGCCATGTGGTTGGTCAGCTCCTCCAGACTGACCTCGCTGCGGGCGGCGCTGAGTTCCATGGTGCCGAGGCGCAGGACGCTGAAGTGGTCGCCGACCATGTAGGCGTGGTGCGGGTTGTGGGTGATGAAGATGACGCCCAGGCCGCGGTCGCGGGCGGCGGCGATGTACTTCAGGACGACGCCGGACTGTTTGACGCCGAGGGCGGCGGTGGGTTCGTCGAGGATGAGGACGCGGGCGCCGAAGTAGACGGCGCGGGCGATGGCCACCGACTGGCGTTGGCCGCCGGAGAGGGTGCCGATGGGCTGGTCGAGGTCGTCGAGGACGATGCCCATGTTGCGCAGTTCCTCGTCCGCGGTCTTCTTCATGCGGTCGATGTCGAGGCGCTGGATCGGCCAGGGGCCCTTGGTCATCTCGGAGCCGAGGAAGAAGTTGCGCCAGACCGGCATGAGGGGGACGGTGGCGAGGTCCTGGTAGACGGTGGCGATGCCCTTGTCGAGGGCTTCGCGCGGGGTGGAGAAGCGTACCGGGGTGCCGTCGACGAGGAATTCGCCCTCGGTGTGCTGGTGCAGGCCGGAGATGATTTTGATGAGGGTGGACTTGCCTGCGCCGTTGTCGCCGAGGACGCAGGTCACCTGGCCGGGGTGGACGGCGAGGGAGACTCCGTGCAGGGCACGGATGTTGCCGTAGGCCTTCCCGGCGCTGCGCAGTTCGACGGTCGGGGCGGTGCCGTCCTCGGGCGGAGCGTCCGGGAGGATGGCGCCGGCGGGTCCGGATCCGTTGGTTGTCATGGGTCGGTTCACCTCCGGGTCGCCGCGCGGCGGACCCACAGATTGATGAGCGTGGCGCCGAGCAGCATCACGCCGAGGAAGGCCTTGAACCAGTCGGGGTTCCAGCCCGCGTACACGATGCCCTGGTTGACCATGCCGAACATGAAGGCGCCGAAGACCGGTCCGATCGCGGAGCCGTAGCCGCCGGTCAGCAGACAGCCGCCGATCACCGCCGCGGCGATGTAGATGAGTTCCTGGCCGACGCCCTCGCCGGACTGCACGGTGTTGAAGGAGAACAGCTGGTGCATGCCGATGAACCAGGCGCCGAAGCCGACCAGCATGAACAGCGTGATCTTGGTGAAGGTGACCGGTACGCCGACGGCGCGGGCGCTGTCCTGGTTGCCGCCGACTGCGAAGATCCAGTTGCCGTACTTGGTGCGCAGCAGTACCCAGGTGGCGATCGCGGCGAAGACCAGCCACCACACGATGGTGATCTTCACCTGGACGCCGCCGACGTCGAAGGAGGACGCGAAGACCTTCTTGGCCTGGTCGAAGCCGTCCATGGTGCTGATGTCGTCGGTCGCGACGTTGCCGGTGATCAGCTTGGTCACCGCGAGGTTGACGCCTTGCAGGATCAGGAAGGTGCCGAGCGTGACCAGGAAGCTTGGTAGCCCGGTGCGGACCATCATCCAGCCGTTGAACGCGCCGACCGCCAGCGAGACGATGAGCGCGACGATCACGCCAACCCAGACGTTCATGGTCAGTTGGTAGCTGACCATGCTCGCGGTGAGCGCCGAGGTGATCACGGCGACGCCGGCCGAGAGGTCGAACTCGCCGCCGATCATCAGCAGGGCCACGGGCAGTGCCATGATCCCGATCGTCGACGACTGGTAGAGCACCGTCGCCATCGAACTGCCCGAGCGTACCGACGGCGCGGCGATCAGGAAGAAGACGAACACCGCCACGGCGCCGAGGAAGACGCCGACCTCGGGGCGGGCGAGCAGCCGCAGCGTCAGGGAGCGCTGGGCGGTCCGGCCGTCGGTCTCCTTGGGGCCGGGGGCCGGCGGTGTGGTCACCGCCGGCTCAGCCTGCTGGGCCATGCTCATCACCGGGTGCCCTTCGCGGCGAACTGGGCGACGGCGTCGACGTTGGACTTGTCGACGAAGGCCGGGCCCGTCAGGATCGGCTGCTCCCCGCCGCCGCTGTAGTTGCCGTTCGTCTTGTAGAGCCACAGCGAGTCGACGGCCAGGTAGCCCTGCAGGTACGGCTGCTGGTCGACCGCGAACTGGATCGTGCCCTTGCTGATGGCGCCGGTCAGGTCCTTGTTGAGGTCGAACGTGGCGATCTTCGCCTTGCTGCCGGCGTCGCCCACCGACTGCACCGCGGTCAGGGCGTACGGGGCGCCGAGGGTGACCACGTAGTCGATGGCGCTGTCCTGCTTGAGCTTGGCGGTGATCGTCGACTTCACGGACGGCATGTCGGTGCCGTTGACGTACAGCGTCTCCGTCTTGCCGCTGAAGGTCTTCTTCACGCCGTCGCAGCGCTGGGTGAGTCCGATGTTGCCCTGCTCCTGGATCACACAGACGGCCTTCTTCGCGCCCTCCGAGTTCAGCCTCTTGCCGAGCGCCTCGCCCGCCACCGTCTCGTCCTGGCCGAAGAACTCCATCAGGCCCAGCTTCTGCCAGTCGCTGACGCCCGAGTTGAGGCCGACCACCGGGATCTTGGCCGACGTCGCCTTGCTCACGACGTCCTTCATGGCGTCCGGCTTGGCGAGGGTGATCGCGATGCCGTCGACCTTCTGGTCGATGGCGTTCTGGACCAGGTTGGCCTGGTTGCCCGCGTTCGGGTCGGCGGAGTAGATCAGCTTGACGTTGTCCTTGGCGGCCGCGGCCTCGGCGCCCTTGCGGACGATGTCCCAGAACGTGTCGCCGGGTGCCTGGTGGGTGACCAGCGCGACCGTCATGCGGGGCGTGCCGGCCTTGCCGGCCGACACCGCCGCCCCGCTCTCCTCGGACTTCTTTCCGCCAGAGCTGCTGGAGCAGCCGGCTATGAGCAGCACGGATGCCGCTGCGGTCGCGACGAGCGGGGCGATTCTGCGGGTACGGGGGTGAAACGTGCGGTCCATCTTTCCAGCACCTCACTGTGCGACAGGGGAAAGGGAACGGGACGGCGCCGGGGCGCTGGGCCCGTGCGGGGCTCGGACAGGACGTCCGGGTCGATGCGGGTGACGCGGCTGCTTCGTTGGGACGGGATACAAGTCCCTGACACACCCCCCTGTCAATACTTTGTTAAGACATCATTTCCTGAGCAGGTCCGAATGTCAGTACAAAGTCTTGACAGGGGAGGGTCATGGGTCCTACACCTAAGAGGCACCGGGCGCCCCGTTGCCCGCATCCCACGCATCAGGAGCGTCACGCATGCCTGAGTCCGCTGAATCCTTCGACGCCGAATCCCTCGACGTCATCACCATGGGACGCATCGGCGTCGATCTGTATCCCCTGCAGACGGGTGTGCCGCTCGCGCAGGTCGAGTCCTTCGGGAAGTTCCTCGGCGGCTCGGCGGCCAACGTCGCGGTGGCCGCCGCCCGCCTGGGCCGCTCCACCGCGGTGATCACCCGCACCGGACAGGACCCCTTCGGCATCTATCTCCACCAGGCGCTCAAGGAGTTCGGCGTCGACGACCGCTGGGTCACGCCCGTCGACGCCTACCCCACGCCGATCACGTTCTGCGAGATCTTCCCGCCGGACGACTTCCCGCTCTACTTCTACCGGCGGCCCAAGGCACCCGACCTGGAGATCCGGACCGACGAGCTGGACTTCTTCGCCATCCGCGCGGCCCGCATCTTCTGGATCACCGGCACCGGCCTGAGCGAGGAGCCCAGCCGCTCCGCCACTCTCGCCGCGCTGAAGGCGCGTGCCAAGTCCGGCACCACCGTCTTCGACCTCGACTGGCGGCCCATGTTCTGGACGGACCCGGACGAGGCACGCCCGTACTACGCCGAGGCGCTGCGCCACGCCACCGTCGCCGTCGGCAACCTCGACGAGTGCGAGATCGCCACCGGCGTACGCGAACCCCGCGCGTGCGCCGAAGCCCTGCTGGCGGCCGGTGTGGAACTCGCCGTCGTCAAACAGGGCCCCAAGGGAGTCCTGGCCGTCCACCGCGACGGCACCGTCGCCGAGGTCCCGCCGGTCCCGGTGGAGGTCGTCAACGGCCTCGGCGCCGGAGACGCGTTCGGCGGCTCGCTCTGCCACGGTCTGCTGTCCGGCTGGGAGCTGGAGAAGACCATCCGGTACGCCAACGCGGCCGGCGCGCTCGTCGCCTCCCGTCTCGCCTGCTCCTCCGCGATGCCCACCGAGTCCGAGGTCGAGGACCTCCTGACGCGCGGCTGACCGACGCCACCCCCTGAACGGAGCCTGTCTTGAGCATCAGCATCCCCGACCTCGCCACGGTGCGCGCCCGGCATCCGGAGGCCATCGCCGAAGCGGCCGCCCGCCGGGTCCGCCGCCCGCTGATCGGCGACAGCGGCCGCCTGATGATCGTGGCCGCGGACCACCCCGCGCGCGGCGCGCTGGGGGTCGGCGAGCACCGCCTGGCCATGGCCAACCGCGCCGACCTCCTCGAACGCCTCTGCGTCGCGCTGGCCCGGCCCGGGGTGGACGGGGTGCTCGCCACCGCCGACATCCTGGAGGACCTGCTGCTCCTGGGCGTTCTGGAGAACAAGGTCGTGATGGGCTCCATGAACCGCGGCGGCCTGTCCGGCGCGTCCTTCGAGATGGACGACCGCTTCACCGGCCACCGCGCCGAGGACATCGAGCGGCTCCGCTTCGACGCCGGAAAGCTGCTGGTGCGCATCGACTACGACGACCCGGGCTCCCTGGAGACCCTGCAGACCACCGCGCGCGCCATCGACGACATGGCCGCCCGCCGACTGCCGCTGTTCGTCGAGCCGTTCATATCCCGCCGGGTGGACGGCAAGGTCCGCAACGACCTGAGCGCCGAGGCCGTCACCCGGTCCATCGCCATCGCCTCCGGCCTCGGTGGCACCTCGGCCTACACCTGGCTCAAGCTCCCGGTCACCGACGACCCCGACGACATGGCCGAGGTGCTGGAGGCCTCCACCCTGCCCGCCGTACTGCTCGGCGGCGAGGTCGGCGGCGACCAGGAGGGCGCGTACGAGAGATGGCGCAAGGCCCTGCGGCTGCCCACCGTCCAGGGCATGGTCGTGGGCCGCTCGCTGCTCTACCCCGCCGAGGGCAGCGTGGAGACCGCGGTGGACACCGCGGTCGGCCTGCTCTGACTCCCACCCCGCCCGCGCCGACTCGCCACCTCCCGAAGGCCCGCTCTGATTCCCGTAGAGGAGCCCCTCCCGATGACCACCACGCACCATCTGCCCGCGGGCAAGGCCGCCGCCGACGTCTACGCCGTGGACGTCACTCCCGAGTCGGCCGGCTGGGGCCACTCCAGCCTGCGGGTGCTCGAACTGCCCGCCGGCGGCTGGCACGCCTTCGACACCGGCGACAGCGAGTGGATCGTGCTCCCGCTCTCGGGCGGCTGCACCGTCGCGGTCGGCGGCGATACGTTTCGGCTCGCCGGGCGCGAGAGCGTCTTCAGCGGGGTGAGCGACTTCGCGTACGTGCCCCGCGACGCCCAGGTCTCGATCGCCTCGCGCGACGGCGGCCGGTTCGCGCTCACCGGCGCCCGCTGCCCCCGCCGGCTGCCCGCCCGCTACGGGCCCGCTTCCTCCGTCCCGGTCGAACTGCGCGGCACCGGCTCCTGCTCCCGTCAGGTCAACAACTTCGGCGCGGCAGGGGTCTTCGAGTGCGACAAGCTGATCGCCGTCGAGGTGATCACCCCCGGTGGCAACTGGTCCTCCTTCCCGCCGCACAAGCACGACGAACACCGGCCCGGCGAGGAGTCCGAACTCGAGGAGATCTACTACTTCGAGTTCGCCCCCCACGAGGGCACACCCGGCCTCGGCTACCAGCGCGTCTCGCCCTCGGGCCACGGCGCCAACACCGATGTGCTGGCCGAAGTGCGCGACGGCGACATCGTCCTCATCCCCGACGGCTGGCACGGGCCGTCCATGGCCGTGCCCGGCCACGACATGTACTACCTCAACGTCATGGCCGGCCCCGGCACCGACCGCGCCTGGCTGATCTGCGACCACCCCGACCACGCCTGGATCCGTGACACCTGGCCGGAGCGGCCGGTCGACCCCCGCCTGCCCCTCTACACCGCACCCGAGAGGTCCTGATGAGCACCACCACCCGTCGCCTGACGACAGCCCAGGCGCTGGTGCGCTTCCTGTCCGCGCAGTACAGCGAGCGCGACGGCGTACGCCACCGGCTGATCGCCGGCACCTGGGGCATCTTCGGCCACGGCAATGTGGCGGGCATCGGCCAGGCCCTCCTGGAGGCCGGTGAGGACACCATGCCCTTCCACCAGGGCCGCAACGAACAGTCAATGGTGCACGCGGCGGTCGGCTACGCCCGCCAGCTCAACCGCCTCTCCGCGCAGGCCGTGACCACGTCCATCGGCCCCGGCGCCACCAACCTCGTCACCGGCGCCGCCCTCGCGACGATCAACCGCCTGCCCGTACTGCTGCTGCCCGGCGACTACTTCGCGACGCGCTCCGCCGACCCCCTGCTCCAGCAGCTGGAACACCCCGTCGAGGCCGACGTCTCCGTCAACGACACACTGCGCCCGGTCTCCCGCTGTTTCGACCGGATCACCCGCCCGGAGATGCTGATCCCGGCCGCGCTGAACGCGATGCGGGTGCTGGCCGACCCGGCCGACACCGGTGCCGTCACCCTCGCCCTGCCGCAGGACGTGCAGGCGGAGGCGTACGACTGGCCGGAGGAGTTCTTCGCCGAGCGCGTCTGGCGCGTACGCCGTCCCGCCCCCGATCCGCTGGAACTCGCCGAAGCCGTACGGGCGATCCGCGCCGCCGAGCGCCCACTGATCGTCGCCGGCGGGGGAGTGCACCACAGCGAGGCCGAGGAAGCGCTCAAGGCCCTGGTCGACGCCACCGGCATCCCGGTCGCCTCCACCCAGGCGGGCAAGGGTTCGCTGCGTCACGACCACCCCGCCGACCTCGGCGGCATCGGCCACACCGGCACCGCGGTCTGCGACGACATCGCCCGCACCGCCGACCTGATCATCGGGGTCGGCACCCGCTACACGGACTTCACCACCGCCTCGAACACGCTGTTCCAGCAGCCGGGCGTCCGCTTCGTCAACCTCAACATCACCGCCTTCGACGCCCACAAGCTCGCCGCCCGGCCGCTGGTCGCGGACGCGCGGACGGCTCTCGAGGCGCTGGCGGAGGGGCTGTCCGGTCACCGGGTCGACTCGGCGTACGAGGCCGAGTACCGGGCGGGCAAGGCACGTTGGGAGGAGGTCGTCGAGGCCGCCTACCGGGCGGAGGACTCCGCCGTACCTACCCAGACGCAGGTCCTCGGCGCCCTGGACGCCGTCGTCGGCGACGACGACGTGGTCATCAACGCGGCCGGCTCGCTCCCCGGTGACCTGCACAAGCTGTGGCGGGCGCGCGGCCCGCGCCAGTACCACCTGGAGTACGGCTACTCCTGCATGGGCTACGAGATCCCGGCCGGCATCGGCGTCCAGCAGGCCGCCCCCGGCACGCCCGTCTGGTCGCTGGTCGGCGACGGCACCTACCTGATGATGCCCACCGAGATCGTCACCGCCGTCCAGGAGGGCCTGCCCGTCAACCTGGTCCTGATCCAGAACCACGGCTACGCCTCCATCGGCGGCCTCTCCGAGGAGGTCGGAGGCGAGCGCTTCGGCACCGCCTACCGGTACCGCGCCGCCGACGGCACGTTCTCCGGGGCCCCGCTCCCGGTGGACCTCGCCGCCAACGCCGCCAGCCTCGGCATGGACGTCATCCGCGCCAAGACCGTAGGGGAACTGCGCGACGCCCTGGCCGCCGCGCGCGCCTCGGACCGGCCGACCTGCGTCTACGTCGAGACCGACCCGACGCCCACCGCACCGCCGGCCGAGGCCTGGTGGGACGTACCCGTCGCCGAAGTCGCCTCCCGCGACGCCGCGTCGGCCGCCCGTGAACGGTACGACGGCCACGCCGCCGCCCGCCGCCGTCACCTCTGATCCCGACCTCTTCGCCTGCCCCGCCACCGAAAGGCCCCCGCACCATGAAGACCATCACCCACTGGATCGGCGGCAAGCCCGTCGAGTCCGCCTCCGGACGCTTCGGTCCCGTCTACAACCCGGCCACCGGCGCCCAGGAGAAGCAGGTCGGCTTCGCCTCGGTCGACGAGGTGGACGCCGCCGTCGCCAACGCCAAGTCGGCGTACGAGAGTTGGGGCAGCGCCTCGCTCGCCAAGCGTACGGCGATCCTCTTCAAGTACCGCGAACTCCTCGACGCGCACCGCGACGAGATCGCCGAGCTGATCACCGCCGAGCACGGCAAGGTGCACTCGGACGCGCTCGGCGAGGTCGCCCGCGGCATGGAGATCGTCGAGCTGGCCTGCGGCATCGCCGAGAAGCTCAAGGGCGAGCTGTCCACGCAGGTCTCGACCCGGGTCGACGTCGCCTCGATCCGCCAGCCGCTGGGCGTCGTCGCCGGCATCACGCCGTTCAACTTCCCGGCCATGGTGCCGATGTGGATGTTCCCGCTCGCCATCGCCTGCGGCAACGCCTTCGTGCTCAAGCCGAGCGAGAAGGACCCGTCGGCCTCCTTCCGGCTCGCCGAGCTGGCCTCCGAGGCCGGGCTGCCGGACGGTGTGCTGAACATCGTGCAGGGCGACAAGGTCGCGGTGGACCGTCTCCTGGAGCACCCGGACGTCGTCGCGGTCTCCTTCGTCGGCTCCACGCCCATCGCCAAGTACATCCAGCTCAAGGGCGTCGAGCACGACAAGCGCGTACAGGCACTTGGCGGTGCCAAGAACCACATGCTCGTCCTGCCCGACGCCGACCTGGACTTCGCGGCCGACCAGGCGATCAACGCCGCCTACGGCTCGGCCGGCGAGCGCTGCATGGCGGTCTCGGTCGTGGTCGCGGTCGGCGACACCGGCGACGAGCTGGTCGGCAAGATCGCCGAGCGGGCGAAGAACCTGCGCATCGGCCCCGGTGACGACCCCGCCTCCGAGATGGGTCCGCTGATCACGCGCGAGCACCGCGACAAGGTGGCGTCGTACGTCGCCGGCGCGGCGGCCCAGGGCGCCGAGGTCGTCGTCGACGGCACCGGCTACTCCGTCGACGGTCACGAGGACGGCTTCTTCCTCGGTGTCTCGCTGCTCGACAAGGTCCCGGTGACGGCGGACGCGTACAAGGACGAGATCTTCGGCCCGGTGCTGTGCGTGGTGCGCGCCGACACCTACGACGACGCCATCAAGCTCATCAACGCCTCCCGCTGGGGCAACGGCACCGCGATCTTCACCCGGGACGGCGGCGCCGCCCGCCGCTTCCAGCTGGAGGTCCAGGCGGGCATGGTCGGCATCAATGTGCCGATCCCGGTGCCCGTCGGCTACCACTCCTTCGGCGGCTGGAAGGACTCCCTCTTCGGCGACCTGCACATCTACGGCAATGACGGCATCGCCTTCTACACCCAGGGCAAGGTGATCACCACGCGATGGCCCGACCCCGCCGACGCGGGCATCAACCTCGGCTTCCCCAGCCACTCCTGACTCGCAGTGGCGGCCGGTGCGGGGACAGATCTCCTCGCTTCCCGCACCGGCCGTCCTCAGGACCGACCGTCAGGACGATGCGATGGCAAGGGTTCCCGTCCGCCGGACCGCCCGATCCCCACGAGCAGCGGCCGCCATGCCCGTGGGCCTGGACTTCGCGCTGGACCGAAACAGCCCCGTACCGCTCTACTACCAGCTCGCCCAACAGCTGGAGGCCGCGATCCAGCGGGGTGTGCTGAGCCCGGGCAGCCTGCTGGGCAACGAGGTCGAGCTCGCGGGCCGCCTCGGCCTGTCCCGCCCCACCGTCCGTCAGGGCATCCAGAACCTGGTCGACAAGGGGTTCCTGGTCCGCCGCCGGGGCGTGGGCACCCAGGTGGTGCACAGCCAGGTCAAACGCCCGCTGGAGCTCAGCAGCCTCTACGACGACCTGGAGAACGCCGGACAGCGTCCCACGACCCAGGTGCTGCACAACGCGGTCGAGCCCGCGTCCGCCGAGGTCGCGGCGGCCCTGGGCATCGCCGAGGGCGGCACGGTGCACCGTGTGGAGCGGCTGCGCCTCACCCACGACCGGCCCGTTGCGGCCCTGTGCAACTACATCCCGGAAGGGCTGCTGGACGTCGACACCGCCCGGCTGGAGTCGACCGGCCTGTACCGCATGATGCGTGCCGTCGGCATCACCCTGCACAGCGCCCGCCAGTCCGTGGGCGCCCGCTCCGCCTCGCCGCAGGAGGCCGAGCGGCTGGACGAACCGGCGGGCGCCGCCCTGCTCACCATGCAGCGCACGGCCTACGACGACACCGGCCGCGCGGTCGAGTACGGCACCCACATCTACCGTTCCTCGCGGTACGCCTTCGAGTTCCAGCTGCTGCTGCGTACGTGAGCGCACCGCGACCGACAGGCGGACGCCCGCCCGCCCGTCACTGGCTCGCCCGTCACTCCCCGGCGTCGCGGCGGGCCCGGTCGCGGCGGCGCAGCAGGAGGAAGCCGCCCGCGAGGGCGGCGACGCCGGTGGCGGCGGTCCAGGCCGGCAGGTCGGAGGAACCGGTGGCGGCCAGGTCGTCACCCTTCCCGCCGAGGGGGCTCGCCGAGGCGGAGGGCGTGGCGGACGTACTGCCGGAGGGCGACGTACCGGACGTACTGGTGGTGGGCGTCGGCGATGCCGTCGCCTCGGCTGCGGTGGCCCGGGGGCGGGTGAACGCCAGTGTGCCGAAGCCGAGTTGGTCGTAGCCGCCGCTGTTGGGGCCGTAGTCCCCGCCGCCCCCCTCGGGCGCGAACCGGGCCGCGATCTTCGTGAGGTGCGGCGCGTCCAGCCCCCGGCGCTCGGTGTAGTGGTTGGCGATCATGGCCCAGATCGGCCGGGCCATGGCCGGGTCGACGGCCGCCGCCGCGGACGCGGTCTCCGAGCCCGACCAGATGCCGGGTGCGCCCTTCCTACGGGTGTACGAGGTGTAGGGCACGTCTCCGCCCAGGCTCCACTTGGCGACGTACTGGGCGCCCTTGAGGAAGCGGCTGTCGTCGTAGCCGTACAGGTCGACGCCCTGGTTCCAGGCCATCTCGCAGATGGTGCCCATCAGGCCGACGCCCAGCAGGGCATGGCCCTGGTCGCGGCCTGCCTCGACCCATTCGGCGAGGCCGTCGGCGTACACGACCGGGATGGTGTTCTTGACGGAGCCCATTCCCGCGCCGTGCTTGAAGTACTCGACGGCCCGGTCGACCTTCGCCCGGTCGTCGCACAGGATGCCGATCGCGAGGACGGAGGCGATGTTGGTCAGGTCCCAGTTGGGCCAGTAGTTGGTGATGTAGGAGCCGTTGTGGTGCGCGAGGAAGTCCTCGCTCAGCGGGTGGAAGACGTCGAGCATCATCTTCTGGAACCGGGCCAGTTCGAAGCCGTCGTGGCCGCGGACGAGCTCGGCGGCGTTGGCGAACTGGTAGCCGTAGAGGCCCGAGGCGAGAAACCGGTCGGCGCTGCCGTCGAGCCTGGTCAGCCTGGCCGACCAGGCGTTGAGGATGTCGCGTGCGGTGTCGGCGTGCGCGGTGTCGCCGGTGACGTGCCAGCGCAGGGCGTTCTGGTAGGCGGCGTGGATGTCGTTGTAGAGGGTGGCGTAGTTCTCGGGCGTGCCCGAGCCGCGGTAGACGGTCGCCTGGGGGTTGGCCGTCCAGGTGCTCTGGGCATGCCGGTTGGCCGTCAGCCTGGCGAAGCCGGCCGTGTAGGGCTGCGCGCCGGCCTTCACCTGGGTCGCCATGCGGTGCAGATCGGCCCGGGTGTGCAGCATCCCGGGGTGCGCGAAGGCACCGCCCGCCGCCGTTGCCGGGGCCGCCGCGAGGGTGGTGCCGGCCACGGTGGCGCCCGCGGCCGCACCGGCGATCTTCAGCATGTTCCGGCGACTGATCTGTGCTGTCACTGACGTGGTTCCTTAGCGCTCGGTGCCCGGGGATGCCTACGCACAGGAGACGCCGTGGAACCCGGCCGATAACAGAAAGTCGCCCGGCCTTGTCGTCCTTCGTGGTCGCGGTGGCCGATCCGGCGCCCGGGCTCCTCGTACCCGTCGACGTGCTCGGCCAGCCGCTGCCGCCAGCGCACGTCGCGCCGCTC
>NZ_JBEYFS010000152.1:0-30346 GCF_040634475.1 Streptomyces sp. NPDC007095 | reverse complement strand
TTCATCGGGATTCCTCCGTGGATACCCCGCCTTCAGGCGGGGGAGGAATCGGACTCCTGCGGAGCAGGGCAGGGAAAGCCGATTCGCCGTCAGGGCGGATCGGCGTCTACCGCCAACGACCCGCAGGAGACTGGTAGTTTGTAGGCCGTCGGGCCAGCGATAATCAAGCTGGCCGGGCCTACCGCCGGGCTGGCGGGATGTCAGGTCTGTGGAGCTGGCGTAAGACTGCTGGGCGTACCAACGTCCCTTGCCGTTAGTTCGGGGCAGCTGCTGTCTGAGAAGCAGAAAGCTCAACCCGCGAGGGAAGAATCCCCCTGCTTCAGCTGGGGGAGAAGCCAACAGGAAGTGACGCCTCATGAACACGGTGCGCGCAGCACGCGCCCACCGGCGCGGAGGCACCGAACCCACCTGGACCGACAGCTTCGACGGATCCGGGCGTGAGTGGACAGCCGTCCTTCCCGCACACGAGGTGTCCGGCGCCCTGCCGGCATCGCCGCGCCGCCCGACCTCGATCCCGGCCCATGCTGCACGCGGGGTGTTCTTCATCGACCAACCGGACCGCGGCGCACTCGACTCCACCAGCGAGTTGATCACAACCGGACGGTCGAGCCCGAAGACCGGCCGGATCGTCCCCCTCGCACAACCCGCGCCGCGTACAAGGCGCCCGAGAAGGAGCACCGGCGTGGCAAGGTCGCCATCCATGTCGCGGAAGGACGATCCACCGCAGCCCAGGGCGGTCGGGCCCGGTGCCCGTACGGGCCCGGAGCGCGGATACCGCGGCCAACTCCGGGCTGCTGTGACCGCGAGCGCGGCCCCGCACGGCTACACCCTGGCGCTGTGGACCGCCACCGCGGTGACGTCGTCCGAACGGGGCGCCCCCAGGGCAGCCGAAGTCCTGGCGCTCCTTGCCGGTGCGACGCTCACCTTCGTCGCGTTGGCCGCTGTCGCACACGGCGGCGCCCCCATGACGCCGGACAGATCCGCCCCGGCCGGTACGCGGATTTGGGCGGCCTTCCATCTGCCCATGGCGGCTTGCGCCGCGCTGGTCACCATGTTGCTGACACGGTGTTGCTCAGGGCCCCTCCTGTGGGGGCTCGTCGGGACGACCACGACCGCCGTGTACCTGCTGGGTGTCAGCGCCCAGTTCTTCTGTTTCGCGGTTCGCCGTGTCACCGAGAAGCCACAGGACACTCAACCGTAAGAGGTCCAGCGTCTCTCCGATGGCGGCGTCTGCCCGTCGGCCGTCAGGCCCTGCTCGCCCTGGCCCACCTGCGATGCGGCGACACGTACGCCCAGCTCGCCGCAGGGTTCGAGATCGGCATCGCGACCGTCTACCGCTACATACGAGAGGCCGTCGAAGTGCTGGCCGCCCAGGCGCAGACCCTGTCCGAGGCAATGACGACCGTCCGGACGAAGGCGTACGTGATCCTGGACGGCACCCTCCTGCCCATCGACCGGATCGCCGCCGACACCCCGTACTACTCCGGAAAACACAAGCGTCACGGCATGAACGTCCAGGTCATCACGGATCCCTTCGGCCGACTGCTGTGGGCTTCCGCGGCCCTGCCCGGTTCCACCCACGACCTGACCGCCGCGCGCGAACACGGCATCATCGACGCGCTCGCAACGGCAGGGCTGAAGTGCTGGGCGGACAAGGCGTACCAAGGGGCCGGCCGTCATGTCCGCGTACCTTTCCGGGGCCGCCGGCTCAAGCGCTGGAAGCGACGGCACAACAGCACCCACGCCAAAATCCGGTGCCTCGGCGAGCAGGCCATGGCCGTCCTGAAGGGCTGGCGCCTGCTACGCAAGCTCCGCTGCAGCACCAACCGGTTCACCAACATCGTGAAGGCCGTCGTCGTCCTTCACCACGCCTCAACCTGAGGTTGGAAAGGGCTCAGTGAATCGGGTTTTCCGCGGATGCACGGTTTCTGCGGTACTGGGCACCGCAGCTTCACCGATGTCAGGCGTCTGCGCTTCGGACAGGAATCACTCATCCAGGCGATGCGGGGTCCTTCACCAGAGCCGGACTCTGAGGAGTGAGGGGGTGTGCGGCTGCAGGGGTGCTGCGAGCGGTCCCGGGGGCCCCTGCAGCCGCACCAACACGAACATAGAGGGAGCACATGTCCGTGAAGCATTCTGGGGCGTATACGGTCGACGGTCGCATCTATCTGGTGGATACCGAAGACTACGCTCTCGTGCTTGACGCCCAGGGGGAAGTGATCGGCGAGGGGTGCGATTTTTCCAGGTACATACGTGAATACCTGGGGAGAGAGGATCTTGAATAAGGCCGTGTCCTATGTGGTGAGGCGGACGAATCGCTTGTAGCAACAGACAGCGGCGGCGCTGGGGGGTTTGAAGATCGGTGCAGCTTCGAATGCCGGTCATCCGAAAGACCTGATCCGCTGGTGGGGTCAGGCCAATCGCTAGATCGCGCGATGCGCCTCAGTGGCCATCCGGCGCACTCTGGGCGGATGGGGAATGCGCGCCGTTCGGGACGGATGCCAGCCGATGCCGGCCCGTCGTGCATGCGGGTCCCACAGCAGAGGAAAAATGGCGCATGAAACTATGTTGAGGTCGGGGCGTGAGGTACCGGGATGGCCAGGCACAGCAGGAAAATCGAATTCGTCGGTTCGCGGGGCATCCCTCTGGTGGCGCGCCTGGATCTGCCGGAGGGGACGCCTTGGGCGTACGCCGTATTCGCTCCCTGCTTCACGTGTGGCAAGGACTGGCTGGCGGCCGCTCGGATCTCCCGGGAGCTGGCCGAGCGCGGAATCGCGGTCTTCAGTGTGGATTTCACCGGTCTCGGTGAGTCCGGGGGTGACTTCGCCGACGGTACGTTCAGCTCCGATGCAGACGATCTCGTGCGTGCCGCGGACTATCTGCGTGAACACTTCGCGGCACCGTCGATCCTCATCGGGCATTCCCTGGGCGGCGCGGCGGTGCTGGCCTGTGCTCACCGGATACCCGAGGTCACGGCGGTGGCCACGATCGGTGCCCCGGTGGACCCGGGACATGTCGTGCACTCCTTCGGCGGCAGGCGGGAGGAGATCGAGCGGCGCGGGGAGGCCGAGGTGGAGCTGGGGGGCCGTGTGTTCCGCATCCGCCGGGAGTTCCTCGACGACGTCGCCGCACAGCCTCAGGCGGAGCGCATTCACCGGCTGCGTCACGCGCTCCTGGTGCTGCACTCGCCGACCGACGAGACGGTGGGGGTGGAGAACGCTCAGCGGATTCTTGACGCGGCACGGCACCCCAAGTCCTTCATCGCGATCGACGGCGCCGACCATCTGCTCACCGATCGTGCCGACGCCCGCTATGTCGCGGTCATGCTCGCTGCGTGGGCCGACCGTTACGCCCGTGGTCCGGTCGCAGCCGGCCCCACGTGAGGGCGTCGACCGCGGCAGGCGGCGAGGCGGTCCGGGAGCGGGCGGCCTCACGACGCTCGGGCCACGGACCACCGGAGCCCGAGATCGTCAACCAGCCGGCCTCGGGTCAGGAGCCGCGCACCTGCGGGTGGCAGCAGCCGTCCAGCCTTCCGCCCCCTCCTCGAGACCGGCCCGGCACCGGCGGCATGACCCGGACCTCGGCCTATTCCGCCCTTCACGAAATCCGCACACGCCGATCCGATAGAGATTCCGTCCGTCAAATGTGCCGGATATCTCATCAATGGGGAATTGTCGTGCATCCCGGGAAGGATGTAAGTTCCACGCATGATCAGAATTGCAGTGATCGGATTCATCGGGGCCGTCGCAATCGCCTTTGGCGCCACGGCGTTGACCGTCTCACTCTGGTGGTGGCCGGCCGCCGTGTTGTGCGCGGCGATAGCCGGAGTCGGCACTCATGATCTGCTTCAAAGGCGTCATTCAGTCCTGCGCAACTATCCGGTACTGGGGCATATCCGCTTCATGCTGGAGTCGATCCGACCGGAGTTGCAGCAGTATTTCATTGAGCGCAATTACGATGGCCGTCCGTTCGACCGGGATGTGCGCAGTCTCGTCTACCAGCGCGCCAAGGGAGACGAAGCGGAGATTCCGTTCGGAACCGAGCGGAACGTCTACGCCCAGGGCTACGAATACTTCGAATCGTCGATCAGGCCATCCCCGGTGGGGGTGGAGGAGCCCCGGGTCCGCATCGGCGGCCCGGAATGCATCAAACCCTACGACATGTCCTTGCTCAACGTCTCGGCGATGAGCTTCGGTTCGCTGTCCGCCAACGCCGTCCTCGCCCTGAACCGGGGGGCCGCCCTCGGAGGCTTCGCCCACGACACCGGCGAGGGCGGCCTGTCGGAGTACCATCTGCGCCACGGCGGTGACCTGGTGTGGGAGATCGGCACCGCATACTTCGGCTGCCGGACCGCGGACGGAGGTTTCGACCGCGCGCGGTTCGCCGAAAAGGCCGCTCACGACAACGTGAAATGCGTGTCACTCAAGCTGTCCCAGGGAGCCAAGCCCGGCATCGGAGGAGTGCTGCCCGGAGAGAAGGTCACCGCCGAGATCGCCCGGGTACGCGAGGTTCCCGAGGGGCAGACCGTCATCTCGCCCCCCTACCACCAGGTCTTCAGCACGCCCCGGGAGCTGATCCGGTTCATCGCCGAAATGCGCGAGCTGTCCGGGGGCAAGCCGGTCGGCTTCAAGCTGTGTGTGGGCTCCCGGCGCGAGTTCCTGGCGGTGTGCAAGGCCATGATCGAAGAGGGCACCGCGCCGGACTTCATCATCGTGGACGGAGCGGAGGGCGGCACCGGAGCGGCCCCGCTGGAGTTCGCCGACCACCTCGGCAGTCCACTCACCGAGGGACTCATCACCGTCCACAACGCCCTAGTCGGCGCCGGCCTGCGGGACCGGATCAAGATCGGTGCCAGCGGCAAGGTGGCCACGGGAGCCGACATCGTCAAGCGCATGGTGCAAGGCGCCGACTTCACCAATTCGGCACGCGCCATGATGTTCGCCATCGGGTGCATCCAGGCGCAGAGCTGCCACACCAACGCCTGCCCCGTCGGCGTCGCCACACAGGACCCGCGCCGCGCACGCGCATTGAACGTCGACGACAAGTCGGCCCGGGTCCACCGCTTCCAGTCCGCCACAGTGAAAAGCGCACAGCAGATCATCGCCTCGCTGGGCGTGAGTGAACCCGCCGAACTGCGCCCGCACATGTTGCACCGGCGTGTGGACCCGGTCACCGTCCAGTCCTACGCGGAGCTCTACGACTGGCTGGCTCCCGGGCAGTTGCTGATCGAGCCGCCCGAGTCCTGGGCAGCGAACTGGAAGGACGCCGATCCCGACCGCTTCAACGCATGACAAGTCGCGCGGCGAGCGTGCACGGCGCGTTCGCGACGTCGGGACCGTCGAATCTGCACGCGGCCGCGTACTTCCCGGACCTGACAGCCCTCTACGGCTTCCTCTCCCGCGACCTGGTCGGCCTGGGCATCGCCCAGCCCGAGCTGCGAACCGAGCTCGTACAGCAAGTGGCGAGCCACCGCGTGCGCGACCAACTGGGCCGATTCGGGGGGACGCGCCTGACGACGGGCGCGTCGCTCGTGGGCGCCATCAAGAGCGAGGAACTCCAGGCCGATGAGATCAGGCGCCTCAGCCATGCGGAACTCTTCTATGTGTCACCGGAAATGACCGACCTGACGATGGCAGCCGCAGGCTCCCTGCCGTTCTTTGCGCTCAACCGCGAAGACTTGCCTGCTGAACAGGGACTGATGGTCTTCGCCAAGCCGGTCGTGACGTACCCCAACGAGGAGGGCCGCCCGGAGGCGCAGATTCGTGCCTGCTGCTGGATGGTCGCAGAACACGACGCGATGGCTGAGCTTCTACAGCGACTGGCACTCGTGACCGCACCGCACATCGGCGAGCTGACGCCATAGCGGTTACGCGCCCTGAAGAGCCGTCGCCACACTGACGGGCCGGGCCCCGAAGGAGACCGGCCCGTCACGTCACTGCATCAGGAACTGGTACAGCAGCACGAGCGGTGGTCCTCCGAGGACGACTCCTCAGATCGGCCCCCCGCCTCCCCGGGGTGCGCTGGCGCCGTCCATGGATGCCGGATTCAGTGACGCCAACAGTTTCACCAGCAGTGAGTGCACCTGCTCCTGCTCCAGCGGCGTCAGCGCTTCCAGAGCTTCGGCGTGGGTGGCGTCCACCACGCTGTCGGCCTGCGCCGAGAGCCGCAGGCCCGCCTCGGTGGCGTGCAGTCGGTGCGTGCGCCTGTCGCCGGGGGCAGTCCGGCGCTCCAGAAGCCCCCGCTCGACCAGCCCGTTGACCGCGGTTCCCATGGACTGAGGGGTGATCGCCGTCCTGCGCGCCGCGGTCGCACTGGAGACACCCGGATCGAGGATGGCCTGAGTCAGGGCGCTGTTCTGGGCGAGGGTCAGTTGGAACGGACGCAGTGCGCGCTCGACCCGGGACGCCACGATCTGGCCGATCTGCCAGGCCACATGGCCCGTGCGCTGGACGGAATGTTTCACGCGGCGGATCCCTTTGTAAGTCAACTGATTATGATGTACAACATACTATCAGTTGGCTTCTATTCTAGGAATCTGTTTGCGATGACACTGCGCTCCTCGACCCCAAAGTCTCACAAGCATGCCCTGGACGTGGCCCACCCGCTGCCCCGCCCTGGAACCGCGCGCGCCGTCCTGGGCCCCGTAGCGGTCGTCCTGCTGATAGGCACAGTGTTCGTCAGCGTCTATCTCGCCGCCTTCCACGCGCCACGCCCTCATGAACTGCGCGTGGGGACGACGGAGGTCGGCACACATCAGGCGCAACTGAGCCAGGGCCTCGCGCGCGCCGTACCGGGCGGCTTCACACTCGAGACCTACCCCGACGAATCCACCGCCCGACGGGCTGTCCAGGACAGGTCCGTGTACGCGGCCTACCTCGGCAAGGGGAACCTGCTCTACGCCAGCGCCAACGGAGCCGGCGTCACTGCGACGGTGACCACCGCTTTCGGCGCCGTGGCCCGTGCGGAACACCAGCACCTCTCCGTCGAGGACGTTGCCCCGTCGGCGGCGGAGGACACCCGAGGACTCTCGGCCTTCTACGCGGCCTTCGGCCTGGTACTGGCCGGATACCTCTTCGGCATGACGACCTACCAGCTCGCACCCCGGCTCACGTTCCGCTGGCGGATGGCCAGCCTGGCCTTGTTCGGAGCGATCGGCGGCATCATGGTCGCGGTCATCGGCGGGAGCGTGGGGTTCGGTGCGCTGCCCGGCGCCTCCCTGCCCCTCGCCCTCGTCGTCGCGCTGATGGGCGCCGCGGTCGGCGGCACGACGATGGTGCTCCTGCGACTGTTCGGCTCCGCGGGCGTCAGTCTTGCCTCGATACTCCTGCTGATCCTCGGCAATGCCAGCAGCGGCGGGGTCCTGCCCGCGGCGTACCTTCCGTCCTGGCTGCACCCGCTCTCCGAGGTCCTGCCCGTCGGGGTGGGTGTCCGCGCCATGCAGGGGCTGTCCGGGTTCCAGAACGACGGTTTGACCCGCGCCCTGGTGATCCTCCCGCTGTGGGTGCTCGGCGCCGTCGCCGTGCTCTACCTGAAGGACGTGTTCCGACGCGAGGCTCCGAGTGCCGCGCAGTACACGGCCGAGCCTCAGTACGCGGTAGCCCTTCCGGTTGAGGAGGTCGGGGCCGACGCCGAGCCAGCGCGGCAGGCCGGGCCTGGCGGTCTGTCCGGTCTCGGCGGCGGCGGTTTCGATGAGGCGGCGCAGCAGCGCGCGGCGCGGTTCGGGTGAGCGCACTTTGCGCTGTGTCCCGCACCGCACCCTTCGCGTACGTACCGTCGGCCTGGTGCGCGAACCTGAGCACCGCACTACACGGCCGTGGTGCTGTCACGGATCCTGCCCTGACGCCGCCCCCCGCAGTGCACGTCGGCGGGCAGGATCCACCCGTGCTTACCCGCAGTCGTTGCGGTTGATCTTCAGGGAGCGGGTCTGGTCGTTGAGGTTGTAGCCGCGCAGGTCGTGGATGGAGCCGCCGCTGCGGGTGATGCATACCCACCGCCCGCTGTAGTTCCGCTTCTCGTAGACGCGGGCGGTGCGGTCGGAGTTGTTGCGGATGGAGCTACCGCGGTCACGGATCGCGGACGGCAGGTCCTTCACGCTTCCGTCCACGGCACGCCGCACCCACGGCTGGCCCTCAAAGTTGATCTCGGGGTAGATGCACACGTAGCCGGACGGACAGTCGATGCCGGCCCGCGCCGATTCGGGCTCACTGGAAGCGGAGACGGGAACGGTCAGAGGCAGGAGGAGGGCGAGGGCGGCGACCGCCCCGGCACGCATCACGTTTTTGATCACGACACAACACATACTTGCCGCCGAGAGCCGGGCGACCGGACTACGCGACGGGTTCACCCCAGTGAGGGAGCGCAACACAGCACAGGGCCGGCCTGAAGCGCGCAGGTAGTTTCCTGGAGTGCGCCAGCGTATGAATCAGTCGGCCGCGCGATGACGGAAGCTGCCATGTGACGCCGGGGAACGGAGGTTCACCGGGTCTGAGCCGCGTTTCAGCAGGTCAGCGAATCCCACGGTTCCTCCTCAGGGGCGTCTCCGCACCGCGTGGTCGGCCCAGGCCAATGTCCCCGACCACGCGTGGACAAGGGGTCCGATTGAGTCCGACCACGCCCCCTTGTCCAGGTTGGCGCAGGCTGCCGTGGAGGGGTGCTTCCCTTTTGACCAGTCTCGCTACCAGCCGCGAACAGACCGCGGACTCGGCCATCGCTCCGCACGGAGCAGCGAAGGAGACGAGACGACGACGTACACCGCCAGCACGGCTGCTCGGAGACGGCCTGGAGCCCAGTGCCGGCCATGAGGTGTCTTCTCCACGCGACAGCCGGGGAGAAGAGGTGCAGTCGAGCAGAAGCCTGTGGTCGGGTCAGCGCAGGCGGACCACGGTGACCACCGCATGCCGGGTGGTGCCTGCCACGACCTCTACGACGATCTCCCCGCTCACGGGTGTGTAAGCGTCGCCGCCCTGCGTGTACGCGTGCCCGGAGTGGGGGACCAGACGCGGGGCGATCCGGGTGGCCAGGGCCGTGGTCAGGCGCTGGGACAGCGTGATCCGCCCGTCGGGGAGCCGTACGACGAGTGCCCGCGGCTGGCGTGCGGTGCCGGTGAACCCGGTCACGGTCGCTTCGATCGTGTCCGCGTGTCGGATCTTCAACCACGACGTCCCGGTGCGGCCGGCTCGGTAGGGGGAGGTGGTGCGTTTGGCGACGATGCCTTCGATGCCCTGGTGGTGGAGGGTGGTGTACCAGGTGAGTGCGGTGTCGCGGTCGGTGGTGGCGGAGACGGCCTGGATCGGGGTGTTCGCGGGCAGTTCTGCCAGGAGGTTGAGGAGGGCTGTGCGGCGCTCGTTGTACGGCCTTGCTCGTATGTCCCCGTTCGGCGACGGCAGTTGCAGGGCGTCGAAGGCGATGTAGCGGGCGGGGCGTTGGGCTGCGAGGCGGTGGGCGCGGGTGGGGGAGGAGGCGGCTCGGGCTTGTGCGGCCTCGAAGCTGATCCGGCCGTCCTCGGTGGTGATGACGGCCTCGCCGTCGAGGACGGTCCCGGCCGGGAGGTGGAAGCCGGCGAGAGCGAGGTCGCCCCATACGGCGGTGACATCCCCTGGGAGAAGCCCGCCGAGCCCGGTCGGCTCACCCCGGCCCGGGTCCGCCGAGGGTTCCGAAACCTCCGCCCGTCCCTGCCTTGTCCTGCCCGGCTTCCCAAATCCAGCCACCCCGGCCCCGGCCGACCGCTCGGCTCGAAGAACCGACGGGCCGTCACCCGCTACGACGTGGGGAAAACCGTAAAACGCCCCGATTCGATCACCGAGCGCGACCAGGTCAGACCATGAAAGACAAACTCAGGCGGCTTACCCCGTCGCGTCGGCGGTTCCGGCGCCTTGTAGCCGAAAGGGTGAGCAGTCGTCAGATGATCACCTCAAAGGGCTAATACCCCGTCAATAGGCACTATTTTATTACAAATTGATATCCCGTCAGCTGCTCGTGGAAGCGGCGTGCGGGTGCTCCGGATGCCCCGTTCGGCCCCCCGGTGCAGCTCTTCGATATGCCCCGATATGACAGTCATTCAGACCGTAAGTACGTTTACTCACAGCCGGCTGCGCAGCCGGCCTCTCTGAGACAGGAGAAGTTGCATGATGATGACCCGCTCCCACGCTGTCACCGCGGCCGTCGCGGCCGCCGCGGCCCTGGCTGCGACCGGCATCACCTACGCCTCGGCTGCCTCCCAGCCGGCCCAGGCTGTTCACGCGCCCTTCGGCGGCAGCAGCAGCGGAAACGAGAGCAAGGGCAACGAGGGCCGGAACAACGAGGGCCGCAATGAGGGCCGGGGCAATGAGGGCCGGGAGTTCCACGAGGAGGGCCGGATTCAGATCAACGAGCGGTCGTACTCCGCCCGCCCGGGCGACTGCATCACGGTGGTCAGCGGCCTGGGCGCCAAGACCCTGAACATCCGCAACGACAGCCGCAAGACCGTCGAGGTGTTCCGCGGGGCGGTCTGCGACAACGGTGCTCCCGTCGCCACTGTCGGCCCCCACAGCCAGAGCGACGGCGTGCACGTGGACTGCGTCGACGGCATCCACGTCGATGACGGAGTGGTGGGCAGCTTCCGGGTAATCCGCGACCGCGATGACCACGGGGACAGGGAGCAGTCCTGAGTCGGCTGCATGAACATGGAACCCCGGCCCGCCGAAATCGGGCCGGGGTCCCAGTACACGGGCCCCCGCCCGGGGCGCCCCGCTCCGGCGGGAGCCCCGACCTGACCATTGTCCAACAGCCCACGCTCCGTGCACGCCCTGCCCGAGCCAGACCGCAGGCGCTGCGCGCCCGCCCGCGCGGCCGTCCCCCGGTCCACGGGCCGGCCTGCCGGGTGATTCCCGCCGCAACGCCTCCCGTTGACGCTTGTTGCCGCGAAATGGCCGCCGGCTTGTTTCGCGGCGTCCGGGCGCACCCAGACGGGTGACGGAGGCGTAGGCCGCGTGCCGTGTTACTGCTGTCCCTTACCCAGGCCCGTGATCGGACCGCACCGGCCCAGGGACGGTGCGGCACCTGGGGAGACGGCCGAGGCCCGGGAGGCGCTCACGGCGTAGTTGTCCGAGGCGTTCCCGCCTGCTGATAGCGGCGGCGCGCCAGCCGCATGCGCGCGCTGCTCCTGCGCCCGGGTTCCCCAGAAGCCTGGCGACCGCTGCGGTGGACATATACGTCACCAGCCGCGCGTGGCGGGCGCCCATGCCGGCTGAGACCCTGCGTGGCGCTTGCCCGCTGGGTGAGGCGCGCGACGGCATGGACCCTTTCCGAACCCATGACCTTGCGGGGTGAGCGATATGAGTATTCGCCTGGTCGAGGACGCGAGCGATGACGGCTATGTCCTGGACATCCTCGACATCACGTTGATTCCCGCATGGCCGCGACTTGGGCACCAGCTCCGCTGCGAGATGGACGGCCGCCTCAAGGAGACGGTTGACCTGACCCGGGTCACCTGCAATGTGATCATGAAGATCGGTCCGGTGAAGATGCTGGAACGGAGCTACCGGCTGCCCGATCTGCTGGCGGACATGGGCGCGGGTCTGTCGGGTGAGACCAAGCCGCCCGCCGGGCCGTGGAAGCACACGTGGAACTTCCGGATTCCCGAGACAGTGCCGGTGGCGGAGCACCGGATCCACCTGCGCGCGCGGACGGGGGACGGGAAAGACTTCTTCGCCCTGGACATCCCCGTCGACTTCAGCCGCAGATTTCATCTGGCCACGACGAGCGCCGGCGTCGGCTCACGTGTGCTTCACGGCCCACGCTGCCGCCGGCTGCGGGAAGGCTCGTGACCGCAGTGGTCACCTCGCGGGACGGCGACGGGCTGCAGGGTGATCAAACGGGCGGGCGGCCCCATGGGCCCGGCTCCCCGACGGCGCCTCCGCATCCGAGGGTCCTGCGCAGCCTGCGGCGCCGCCCGACCGGCTGCACCGTCGTCCCAGCGGTGCAGCCATGCAGTGTCCGTGCGCCGCGTGCGCAGACAAGGACCTGCCGGGGGCGTGATGGGTCAGCGGAGCAGGCTGCCGCCCTGGCCCGCTGGTCTTCCTGCTTCCCGTCCAATTCGCGCTTGCGGGGAAGAGTCTCAGTCGAGGATGCGGAGCTGGGCGTTGGGCTTGCAGTGCGTACAGGCGCGCACGCCCGAGGTGAGGAGCCGGCGTGCTTCGTCGCGCGGGACGGGGCTCGTCGTTTGCCCGCGGCGTAGCAGCCGCCCGCATGCACTTCGATGGGCGGGCGTCCGTTGCCGATGCCGAGTTCGACGATCCAGTCCGGCTCCTGGGGCCGGTTCTTCTGGCCGTGTTCCTGTTCGGCTTCCCGCTTCTGGAGGGCGGCGATCTTGGTGTCGATGCTGTAGCCACATGGCGTGCCACACCCGCAGGGTGAGCAGTCGTGCCAGGTCAGGCGGCAGGTCATCGAACATGTTTCCTATTCTAGATCCGCGGGCGATAGGGTTCGCCGTCTCGCGTGTTCGAATTTTAGTTCGATAATGTGGGGTGGAGGAGGTGGGTGCTGTGGAGGCAGGGACAGAGGCGCGGCGGGTGGCGAGTGTGATGCATGTGCGCTGCCCGGACCGGCTGCCGGAGGACGTCTACCGGCAGGTGCTCGAGCAGCTGGCGGAGCTGTCCCCGGTCGTCCAGGCGCTGCCCCCGACGGCGGCCCTGGTGGAACTGAAGGGCTCGCTGCGCTACCACGGCGTGGATGGGCGTCGGCTGGGGGAGGTGCTGCGGGTGCGGACCATTTCCCGGCTGGGTGTCGACGTGCGGGTCGGGATCGGCCCGACCGTCACGGTCGCGGCCACCGCCTCCGGTCAGATCACTGAGCCGGGCGGCGTCCTCGCCGTCGGCCCCGGCCAGGTGGCCGACTGGCTCGGACCGCTGCCGGTCGAAGCTCTCCACGGCATCGGCCCCCGCCAGGCCCAGACGCTTCGCGACTACGGCGTGCACTGCGTGGGCCTGCTGGCCGCCGTTCCGCCGGCGACGGTGCAGCGTCTCCTGGGCGGCCGGGCCGGCCGCCAGGTGGCCGACCGGGCCCGTGGCATCGACCCCCGCCCCGTCATCCCGCGCGCCCTGCCTGCCTCCGCGAGCGTGAGCCACACCTTCCCCCGGCACACCCTGGACGGCGCCGCCGTCCGAGCGGCCCTGCTCGACCTGGTCGTCACCCTCGCCCACCAGCTCCGTGGCCGGGGCCAGGCGGCCCGCGGCCTGACCCTGACCCTGCGTTTCGCCGGAGGTACCACGTGGGAGAAGACCCGCCGGCTCCCGGAGGCCTCCGCCCACGACGACGACCTGCGCACACTGGCCTACCGGCTGATCGACGCGGCAGGACTCCAGCGCGGCCGCCTCACCGGAATCACGCTGAAAGGCGAGGACCTGATCGCCGCCGACCGGGTGGCCGAGCAGATCAGCTTCGACGGCGTGCGCGAGGCCCGGCTGGTCGCCGAGGAGGTCAGCGACCGGATCCGTGCCAAGTTCGGGCCCGGTGCGATCCGCCCCGCCACCACACTCCTGCGCGTCTCCTGACCCCTCCGACCCCGCCGTCGAGGCGAGACTGGTGCTGCTCCAACCGCCAGGACTTCCCGGCCTGTTGCCCCGCACATTGCCGCACTGGCCGTACGCCACCGCGCTGGACCAGGCGCTGGGCGACCGCGGTGTCCCGCCGGGCATCGTCCGCCTCAACCTGGGCGGTCGCCCGGATGAGCTGATGCGGATCCGGCTGGAGTGGGATGTGAGCCGCTTCGTCGGCCCGGGATACTCGATGCCCGGCGGGCCGGTCATCTCACTCCGGCGGGTCTATGCGACACCGGAGTCGGTCGCCGCCGCGGCCGACTCCCTCGTGCACACCGGACGCCCGCCTGCCGAAGTTCACGAAGAGGAGTGGCCGCAGGCAGAAGCGGTACGCACCGCGATCGACGCATGCCACCAGCGCAAACCCGAGTGACCAACAGGTCGGAGCGCCCCTCAGACTGGATGTGAGAGCGCCGAACTCGCCCAGCAACTGCTGGAGTTCGGCTGCGGCAGCCGTCGCCTCGGAAAAGGGCGACGGCCCCCTGTTGCCCCAGGGAGCCGCCTCGTGAAGCGACCGACAGCTCCACACCAGGAGGAACCATCAGCACTGCATCAGAGCCTACGAGCCAGCCGAAGAAACCGTCACACCGGCCTCCCTGGATCTTTTGGAAGGCCCGGGATGGCGGCCCCGACCTCCGCAAGCGCCGACGCGCCAACATCCTGCGATCCCTTGTGCGCACTGCCGGATACGGCCTAGTTCGTCGTCGCGGCGGCGGCGTTGACTGGCCGTGCTCGTGGTGGGTACCCGGGGCGGTGCAGTCAGCCGGGAAGGACCGATGCCGTGATCGCCGTTGCTGTTTTGCTGCTGCCCCTGCTGGGGCTTTTGCTGTACGGCATGGACCGCGTCGAGGACCGTCTCACCGCCGGGCCGCCACAGCCGCGTCATGCCGGTGGCCACCGCCTGCGGTTGATTCCCGGCGGCCGGGCGCACACCGCTCACCATGCGGCACGCCGACAGCACGAACAGCAGTCCCGGGCGGCTTGATCCTGTCCACGTCCGCCGCTCAGCGCGTCCCGTAGGTGTGCGAAGGTGTCGACCATCCGCACCGCCTCTGGATTCGAGGTTCAGAAGCCCGGGAGCGTTGATCGCTAGGTGTCTTGCTGTCCGTGATCGTGGCTGTCGACCTGCTTCGTGGGCTTGTCATCTGGAGGGGGCGGTGGTGGTGAGGGGAACAGGAGGTCTTCGAAGAGGTCCAGCGCCAGCATCAGGAGCAGGAGCATTTCCGGCACGAGCAGAGCCAGCACGACCACGATGCCTCCCGACGAAGCGGTGATCACGGGAACGGCGCGACGGCAGAAGGTCCAAGCTCAGTGTGGGCTGAACGGGTGAGGGTCGCATGCCCGAGGTGAGGGCGTGTAAGCCGTTCGGGTGACATGGTCCGGCGTCGGCCTGCTCGCGCAGGTACTGCCACAATGTCGCGCGCAGCACCGCGGTGTGTCGGCGTACTCGGTGGTGAAGTGCTCAGTCGGGTACAGATGAACGTGCTCAGTTGTCAAAGGCTGCGACTGACGCCCTGTCGGCACTGATCAAGCCCTTTGCGAGGCTGGGCTCGTTCTGCCTATCGTTCGATTCAGCGTCACGGTGGACAATCAACAGGGCAGTGCCTAAGGCGCGGGGGAGTGACCGTCGTGGGTGTATTTGTTCGGATCAGGGGGTGGTTGGAGTGCGACGATCGGCAGCTTGCCCGGGTCAAGGACATCGTCAGCTCCGAGGACCCCGATCGGACGTATAGCGGAGGCTGGGGCTTCCCGGCGCGGCAGTACAACTGGACCAACTGGGTTTTCTTCGGCGCTGACATGCGCGAGCAGTCCGTCGACTGGTTTCTGGAACAACTGCGTCTCGTAGCGCGGATTCCTGCCTCCGATGATGACAACGACCTGGTCACCGGCCTCTTCCTCGTCAGCCACGAAGTCGAGGGCATGAGTGAGTGGCAGGTCCGCGATGGGGGTGTAGCGATCGGAAGCGCAAACGGGGAGTACCAGTACCTCGACGAGTAAAGCCACCAACGCCACTCTTCTGCGTCAGGCGAGGATCCATCACGTTTTGTGGATCAGACATGCACAATGGGTGATCCACCTTCCTCTCCGTGGACGCTTGTGGGAGGTGGTTTCCTGCTGCTGTGGTCACCGTGGCAGGCCAGGGCGGTCGCCTTGCCTCCCTCACCGGGGCGACCGCCTGCCGGCCCGGCCGCCCTACCACCGCATCCCCAGAGCATCGAGCGCGGCCCGGCGTTCCGGGGTTAGCCTGTCGGACCTACGCCGCGTGTTGTCCAACCAGCCCCCCAGGCGCACCGACACGCTCTCGCCGCCGTCACCGGCCGTGTCCTCGACGTGATTCCTCCCAACGCGCAAGTGGCCTTCGCGGGCGTGGAACTGACGGGCCGTGGCAAGGTGCGTCGCCCACCGGTCGGCCTGTGCTTCCGACTCCATCGCCTCCTGCTACGCCTGTCCATACGCCTGTGGTGGCACCCGTACTGGAAGAGCGTCCCCTCGGTGCCGGCGGCGCGTGCCGAGTTGCGGCAGCTGGCCAGCGCCCGGGGAGCAGCGCGGGCCGCATGAGGAACGACCGGGTGCCCTCGGCTGCCCAGGCTCACGGAAACGCGTCAGGTCGCGGCAGGCGTTGCGTCACGAGGTTACGCCGAGGGCTGCACTGGGTGTTGCGGCAGATGTTGCGCGAGCCTTCGCAACGTCCTGGAGTTCGCCCAGGTCACCACGGGCGTACAGACGCTGTCGGGCCTCTGACATGCCCGTTGCGGCCGCCTTTGCCCATGTCCCTGGCTGGAGTTGAGGTGTGACGGTCCGGCTTCAACGAAACGTCCCAGGCGGTGTCACTGGCCGTCGATAGCGTGACCGCCGTGATGGTGGGCGCCGAAGAAACCCGGCTCGTGATCCTGCGCGGCAACAGCGCCTCGGGGAAGTTGTCCGTTGCGGCCGGCGGCCTGCGCGAGAAGTTCGGCCGCGGCCTGGCCGTGGTCGGCCAGGACAACCTCCGCCGCACCGTGCTGCGCGAGCGCGACCGGCCAGGAGCCGCGAACATCGGCCTGATCGACTGACGGCCCCGCTACGCCCTGGATGCCGGGTACTACGTCGTCGTCGAAGGCATCCTCTACGCCGACCGCTACGGCGACATGCTCGCCCAGCACTTGCGCAGCCTCCACCCGATGCCCTCGGCCTCAAGCTTGCAACCTACCGGGCCGTCACCATCAAGTAGCCGATCTTCTTCACGCGGCCGTGGTGGGCGACAATCGTCACGGGGTAGCGGCCCGGCTTGATGTCTGTACGGACGGTGGCCGTATTGAAGTAGCGGGGGTCATCGCCGTCGGCGCTCTTGCTGGAGTCGCGGTTGAGGTGGAGTACGTGGGTGAACGCGGGTGAGGTGGCGGTCAGCCGTGTGTCCTCGCCCGCATCCGGCTCCTTGTCGTGCCACACGACCGAGACCCGCCCTCCGGGGCGGACCTTGAAGTCGTGTCCGTGACCGCTGTCGGGGCCGCCGGTGCTTGGGTCGTAAAAGTCGGGGCCGTACGCTTTGCCGAGGTAGTCGGGTTCGCCTGGACGGGATTCCCGGACCGTCAGGCCCCTTGCGGTGATGGGGTGGCCTTGCGGACCGTACAGCTCGAAGGTGTAAGGGCCATCCGCAAGGCCGGGTTTGAGCTCCGGCTGGGCCGAAAAGGCCCGAGGGTTGTAGAAGTCGTATGTGGTGTCGTGGACGAGACGCACGGGCCTGGGCAGAGCTGCGGACCGTACGGTGAAATCGGTGCCCCGCTCACCTGGGTACAGGTCGTCGAAGAGCAGCGACACCGACTCCCCGGGGCGGGCCACCCTCGACGACGCCAGCACTGTGAACGACGGGCGCTGGGAGCGCACGACCTGAACCTTGTCGCGGGCCACGGTGTGGCCTGCGACGGTGACCGACAGCGGGTACCAGCCGGGCTTGTCCGTCATCGCGAGGGTTGCCACGGTCCAGTAGACCCCGTCCTGCCATCGCATCCGTGCGGGTGCAGCGAACGCGCGCGAGTCGGCGGTCACCCCGTCGCGTCCCTGGGTGCGGCTGATGCCGTCGATTCGTATGTCGACCAGTTCCCCAGGGCGGGCGTCGAGCTGGCCGTTCAGGATCAGCACGGGCTTGCGGTGCGTGGCGGTAGACGTGCTCGCGGCGTTGTCCGGGGTCTTGTCCGCCCTGGTCGCGGACACGCCCGGACTCTGCCTCGCTCCGGCTGTACACGCCGACATGGCGCACCCGCACAGCGCGAGACCAGCCGCCGTGACGCCCATGAGCCTGGGCCAATTCATTCTCGTCCCCCAGTCTTTGTCATACTAAAAGACGATGGAATGGCGCTGTTGGTTGTCGGCGGACAGGTCCAGGTTGGTGGGTGGGGCAGGCCGGCCAGGGGACGGCGAGGGGATTGGCGCCTCGGGTGTCTTCTCGCGCGCGATGACGGGGCCACGCGCGACGTCTGGCAGACAAGCTGCCTGGCCGAACTCCTCTGCCGCGTCGGCGACCTCAAGCGCTGGGCCCGCGACCGGTCCTGCGCCGCCTCCGGCTCCACCGGCCTGGAGTGAAAGGACCGCTGTGCGGGTGGCATGACTGCCCCCGTGTCCGTGTGCAGCGGGGATGCAGTGTGTCCGGGGCAGGGATCGTGCCTGGTGGCCGGTGGGTGGGTTCGCAGTGCCGGCTGCCGTTGTTGAAGGCGAGTCGGGGTCGCGGTGCTGCAGCTCTTGGCGGAGTTGGGCGAGTGCCCGGTGCAGTGTGCTTTTGACCGTGCCGGGTGCCATGCCGAGGGCGGTGGCCGTCTCGTCGGTGGACATCTGTTCCCAGTAGCGAAGGACCAGGACGCTGAGCTGTTGGGGCGGCAGCGTTTTGATGATGTCCATGAGCAGTGCACGGTCGGCGTGCTGCTCGGCCTGGTCCTCGACGGACGCGTCCGGCAGATGGTCGGTGGGGAGCTCCTGCAGTTTCCGGGCCCGCCACCATCCGGTGCGGGTGTTGATCATGACGCGGCGCAGGTAGGCGTCCGCGAGGCGTTTATCCGCTATGTGCTCCCACCGGTGGTAGGTGCGTAACAGCGCGGTCTGCAGTAGATCCTGGGCGGTGAGCGGGTCGCCGACCAGGCGGCGAGCGCTGCGCAGCAGAGCGTCTTGCCGGGTGCGGACGTACTCCTCGAATTCCAGGACCAGGCCGGGGTGCTTGCTCGGATTCACGTGGCACGTTCCCTTCGTGTATGGGCGTGGGTGGTCGGGCCTGTCGCGTGGGCATGCGGCCTTCGGGAGACACCGGGCGGGCCGGCTCTCGCCCGCCCGCCCGGCGGCGTTCGTTGCCCACCGCCTCCACGACGCCCAGACGGCAGACGTCTGGCCGCCCTGCTCCAGTAGCCGTTCATGGTCTGAAGCGCTGGCCGGTCCCCTCGTGCCGGCCAGTTCCCCGGGCCAGGACAACGCTGGTCAGCGGAGAGTGAAGCTGCATACCGCATGCCTTCGGCGTACCAGCTGGGACGGACCGCGTCACCGGTCCCGACGCGGATCAAGACCCAGAGAGGCCGAAATCGAATAGATCTGGCTGGCCAGCAAGCGAACTCGCTGGCCAGCCACCGGTTCTGTCAGAACCACGGCCAGGTGCAGCGGGTTACCCCGCCCGAGTGCGCGCAGGTCCGCATCTTGGCTCCGCCACCGTCGTAGTAGGACGGCGTGTGGGTATCCGACCCGGACTTCACCGTTGTCGCTCCGAGGTGCGTGTAGGTCTTCCCGTTGTCGTACGTCCGGTCGACCCACACCTTGTCATTCTTCTTCGCGTTGACGATCCTGCCCCAAGCACAGTGAGTCGTCGTGCTGTACCGCAGCTGGACCGTGGCACGGCCGGCCTTCACCGTATGCACCCCAGCCAGAACCGGGTGGGCGAAGGAGCAGGTGCCCAGCGGGACGATCACATCCGAGGCTTCCCCTGCATGGGCCGTCCCTGCGGTCAGGCCGCTCAGAGCCAGCGCTGCCGTTGCCATGCCTAGCGCTACTTTCTTGATCATTTTTCTCCCTCGTTGGTAATCCAGGCGCAGGTTCGGTTGCCTGTCCGAAGACGCGGCCGATCCAAGGGACTTCCTTCCAGGCACACCGATGGGTGGACACCGGGCGATGCACGGTCCTGTGGAGGACCCGGCCGGTGCTTGTGTCATCAAGTTCAGCAGTCCGGGGATTGAATGGGCAGCCGGTTCTGCCACCCTGATCAATGGCCGCCCCGCAGCTCAGGGGCACGGCGTCGTGGTGCTGACCAAAGAACGCGCCTTTGGTTTGCCCTCCCGCCACACGCGTGCGTACCTTGGCGGGCCTCGCGCCCCGTCCATGGGGGAAGCGGGCTGAGCAGAGGAGCCGTCGATGGCGGGGCGTCCGGAAAGCCCGGTGGATCCGAGTGCGGGGCCGGTGGCGCGGTTTGCCGCGGAGTTGCGCAAGTTGCGGGCGGAGGCCGGGAGTCCGACGTACCGGGTGATGGCCGAGCGCACGGACCAGGGGGCGAGCACGCTGTCGCAGGCGGCGGCGGGGGAGAGGCTGCCGACGCTGCCGGTCGTGCTGGCCTACGTGCGCGCCTGCGGCGGCGATGAGGCGGAATGGGAGGCGCGGTGGCGTGAGGCGGCCGCAGAAGTGGCGGCCGAGCCGCGCACCGAGGACGAGGACGCCGTGCGGCCTTACCGGGGACTGGCCCGCTTCGAACCAGGCGACGCCGACTTGTTCTTCGGCCGCGATGAGCTCACCGACCGCTTGGTCGAGCTCGCTTCGTCTCGCCGGTTCACCGCGGTGTTCGGCCCGTCGGGCAGCGGCAAGTCCTCGCTGTTGCGCGCCGGCCTCATCCCCCGCCTTCGTAGCCCCGAGGCGACCGGTCCGCAACCGGCCGGGCTGCGTGTCCTCACCCCTGGAGAGCATCCCTTACGCGCCCACGAGCTGCGCCTGATTCCGAAGGACGCCAACGGCGACACGTGGCTGATCGTCGATCAGTTCGAGGAGCTCTACACCCTCTGCCATGACCCGGCCGAGCGTGACGAGTTCATCGACCGCCTCCTCACCGCCATCGATCCCGGGAGCAGACTGCGCGTCGTCATCGCCGTGCGCGCCGACTTCCTCGGCCGCTGCGCCGAACACCCTGCCCTGACCGCTGCACTGCAGGACCGTACCGTGCTGGTCGGACCCATGAGTCGCGACGAGCTGCGTGAAGCGGTGGTCAGACCTGCCCAGGCCGGCGGGCTGATCGTGGAGCGTTCCCTGACCGCCCGGATCCTCGGCGAGGTCGAGGGCGAACCCGGCGCCCTGCCGCTGATGTCGCACGCCTTGCTGGTGACCTGGCACCACCGCAAGGGCCGCGTGCTGACCGAGGAGGCGTACGAGGCGGCCGGGGGCCTGTACGGTTCGGTTGCCCGCACCGCCGAGCGTGTCTTCTCCCGGCTGACGCCCGGCCAAGCCGAGGTGGCACGCCGCATCCTCCTGCGGCTCATCGCCCCGGGTGAGGGCACGCAGGACACGCGCCGCCCCGTCACCCGCGCCGAACTCGGTGCGGACGGCCTCGGCGACGTCGCGACCGTCCTGGAGCGGCTGGCCCGCGCCCGGCTGATCACCCTGGACCACGACACCGTCGACCTGGCGCACGAGGCGCTCATCACCGCCTGGCCCCGGCTACGCAGCTGGATCGACACTGACCGCGAACGGCTGCGTGCGCACCGTCGGCTCACCGAGGCGGCGCAGGCCTGGGACGTGCTGGACCGTGACCCTGGTGTGCTGTACCGCGGCACGCGTCTGACCGCGGCAGAAGAGGCATTCACCACCCCTGACGCCAGGGACGACCTCACTGCCCTGGAGCACGCCTTCCTCAACGCCAGCTTTGCCGCGCGTGACAGTGAGCAGCGGGCCGCGACCCGGACCACGCGGCGCCTGCGCACACTCACGGTGACCCTGTCCGCCCTGCTGGCCGTCGCTCTGCTGGCAAGTCTGATCGCATGGAACCAAAGCAGGAACAGCGAACACCAGCGGCGAGTCGCCGATGCCGCCCGCCAGGTTGCCCTGTCCCGACAGCTCGCAGCCCAGTCGACCAGCCTAATGGCCACCGACCCGGATCTGGCTTCGCTCCTGGCTGCCCAGGCCTACCGGACCAGCCCCACCAGCGAAGCGACCACCAGCCTCTACTCCGCTGCCGCCTCCCCGTTGAAGCGCCGTCTTACCGGCCACTCCGCCTGGGTGGAGACCGTGGCGTTCAGCCCCAACGGCCACACCATGGCCACCGCAAGCGACGACCACACCGTACGCCTCTGGGATGCAGCCACCGGCCGGCCCCGAACCACCCTCACCGGCCACAAAGACAGTGTGACGTCTGTTGCCTTCAGCCCCGACGGGAATACGGTTGCCACCGCAAGCGACGACCACACGGTCCGCCTGTGGAACACAGCCACCGGCCGCAGTCTGCGGCGCTGGCACGTTCCCAACGGCCGGACCGGAAGAGGCGACACCAACCATGAGGACAGCCTGGGGACAGTAGCGTTCAGTCCGGACGGGCACACTCTGGCCACCGGAAGCGCCGATCACACGGTGCGCCTGTGGGACGCCTCCACCGGCCGGCTCCGCACCACCCTCCACATCCCGCAAGTCCTGGTGTCGATCGTCTTCAGCCCTGACGGACACACCGTGGCGACCGTAGACGAGATCGGAAAGGTGATGCTGTGGGACATGGCCACGGGCCAACCCCTCATCACCCTCACCGACGCCGAGGGCAAGCCGGTAACGGTGGTGTTCAGTCCCGATGGGCACACTGCAGCCATCGCCGAGGCCAACACGGTCCGGCTCTGGGACGTAAAGACTGGCCGCAGCCGGACCTCTTTCGCAGGCCACACCGATGTGATCAGGGCAGAGGCTTTCAGCCCTGACGGGCACACTCTGGCCACCGCCAGCGACGACCGCACCGTGCGGCTGTGGAATGCCTCCACAGGCCAGCTCCGCACCACCCTCCCCGGGCGCACCGACCTAGCGGTATCACTGGCCCTCAGCCCGGACGGGCGCACCCTCGTCACCGGCAGCGGGGACGGCACAGTACGCCTGTGGGACGTGGGAACCCCTCAGCCTCACACCACCATCCGCCACATCAGGTACGTCAACTCCCTGGCATTCAGCCCGGACGGACACATCGTGGTCACCGGGAGCGTGGACGGGGCGGCCCGGCTGTGGGACGCAGGCACGGGCCGCCTCCGCGCCACCATGGGTCACATCGACAGTCCCCAGCGGGCGTTGGACGCCGACCCCAACGGCGTGGAACTGACGGCATTCGCACACGGCCACACTCTGACAACCGCAAGCGACGACGGCACGGTACGCCGGTGGGACGTGGCGACGAGTCGGCCCCTGACCCTCCTGACCGGCAACCGGAACAACCAGAACCCCGACCGCCCAGTCGCGCTCAGTTCCGACGGACGCACCCTAGCTACTGAGCGCTTGAAAGCTACTGAACACCCCGGCGCTCCTGGCTTCCAGGTCTCGCTGTGGGACCTATCCACCGGCAAGCCCTGGGCCAAGCTCCCAACGCTTAGTGGCATCTACGCCTCACACATATTCGTGGCATTCAGCTCAGACGGACGCACCTTGGCTACCAGTGCGGCCAACCGTTCTGTGCAGCTCTGGGACAGCTCCACAGGCCGACTGAAAGCCAACCTCGCCGCCACCGGGTCCGGCACTTTGGCGTTCAGTCCGGACGGGCACATTCTGGCTGTGAGCGGTGCTGGCAACACGGTGCGGCTCTGGGACGTGGCTACACACCAGCCTCGCAACACCCTCAGCGGCAACCAAGGACAGGTATATTCCCTGGCGTTCAGTCCGGACGGGCACACCCTGGCCACCGGCAGCGCCGACCAGACGGTACGGCTCTGGAATGTGGCTACCGGCCAGCTCCAGATCACCATCAACGCCCCTACGGGCGGTGGCAGGTTGGTGACGTTCAGCCCCGACGGACATACCCTGGCGGCCACTGGTGACAGCCCCGATCAATCCGGTCACACGTTGCGCCTGTGGGCCATATCCCCGCTGAATCAGGCCAGAGCGATCAGCAAGATCTGTCACGCTGTTCACCGCGACCTCACCGCACAGGAACGATCGACGTACCTCCCAGGTGCCCCAGCCAACCGAGTCTGCCGCTCGTGAGCGATCTGCTCTACAGGGATCCGTCGCCCGATCCGACCAAGGAACAGCGGCGGATCCCCGTAATCTTCCTGGCCGCCCCTTCAGGTCCAGCGCATGCCGATGGTGGACAGCTGCTGCACGCGCTCGGGTGTCAGCGACGCCACCCTCGAGCGCTGGTTGCCGATCCAGGCCCCCAGCCGGAGATCACGCTGTTCCTGGTCCTCGCCGTCGCTGCTGATCACGATCGTCTCGACGTGTTTCCTGGGCACCCGAAGATGTCCCTCGCGTTCGTAGAACTGTCGGGCGGCGGCGAAGTTGAGCGCCCACTTGCCGGCCTGCGTACGGCGTGGGACCGGTTTCTCGTTCTCGGTGGCGGGTTCGATCCCGAGGACCTGCTCGCACATCCACTGCTGTACGGCGGTGAGCTTGTCCCAGCCGAAGCGAACGGCCTTGACCCACCGCCCGAGATCCTCGCCCTGGCGCACGACCACGCCCGGCTCGGTCGGCAACTCGCCGCCCTCGTCCAGGTGCCGGCGGGTGAGGTGGAACGCTCTCTGCCATTCCACGGGCCAGGCCGGGCGCCACGACGGGTCGATCTCCTCAAGCTGCTCGCGCCGCTCCTCCGACAAGGCGCCGGCCGACGACGGAACCGGAAGCCCCTGGGCACGCTGCTGCTCGATCTCAGCGGCCTTCCGGGCGGCGGCCCGGGCGTTCTTCAGCCAGATCCCCACCTTGGCCCCCTGATAAGTGGCGTCCAGCGGGGCCAGGAGGTGCCCGTGTTCGGCAGCCCATCCACGGGCGGCGGCCAGGCCCTCTTCCCACGCGACGTCGAAGTGCGACCACACCATGCCGAGCTTCTCCAGCTGCGCGCCGCGGTCGGCGTCCATGTCCCCGCGGGCGTAGAACCTTCGGGCGTCGGCGATCCATTGCCCCAGCGGGAAATTGGCGAGTGAGGCCGGCCACCCCTCGGCTTCCGCCTCCTGGTCGCCGCGCTCGGGAACGCGGTACGTGAACGGCACCTTGAGATCGCCCACCTCGCGGGCGTAGATGACGGCGGCCTCGATGCCGCGCCGCCAGTGCTCGTGCTCGGGGTTGAGCACCCGCAGGTTGATGAACGCCGCCAGCGCGGCCGGGTCACGCGGAGTGGAGAACTTCAGCAGCGCCTTCGCCGAAGCGGACGCACCACCGGAGCCGTCCCCAGCGCCGCCCTTCTCGCGCGTCTGCACGCCCCTGGAGCGGCTTTGGGCCTGCTGCTCGGCCAACTGCTCAACGATGCGGGCGTCGTGCGCCCTGAGCGCTTCCAAGAGCTTCGCCAAGCCGCCATACGCCCGGGAGGTGAGCATGTTGTCCGCCGTCTCCCCGGGACCCAGCAGCACCGGCACCACGAGGGAGGCCATCTTCCCCTCGCCCGGCTGCATCCGCAGCGCCCGGCCCACGGCCTGGACCAGGTCGGGCATGGAGCCGCGCACGTCGGCGAAGTACACAGAGTCACAATTTCGGGTGTCGACGCCCTCGCCCAGGACCTTCACCGAGCTCAGGAAGCCCTTCTCCACCATCGTGCCGTCCATGGCGATCCCGTCGGCGAACTCCCCGAGAACCCATCGACGGTGGTTGGGCTTGTGGTCGCCGCACAGCCAGTTGGCCCAGATCGTGGCCGGGTACAGCTCCGAGTCCGCGGCGTGCAGCTGCGCGGCGACATCGGGAAGGCCGGCCGCGAACGCCTCGGCTTCCTTGACCACGTGGTGGAAGGTGATGTCAGCGGTCATGCAATTCGGCTCTGTCGGAGATCTTGTTTGCGCCGTGAGGCGCTGCTGGTTCGAGTGGAGGTGAGAGACCTTCGCCAACGCCTGTCGCAGCAGGGTTGTTGAAGCTGAGGGCAGCCTGACCCGGGTGGTGACGGGGAGGGCGGGAAGCGGCCCTGACAAAGCCGGGACGTGCCAGTACTGCCAGATGGTGCGGGTCCGGCGAGCGTGATGGAGAGGAGTACGCAAGGAACCGGCGTGTTACGTCTCTTAAAGCGACACCGGCTCGAATCTGGTGGATCTGGGCCGGATGTGGCGCGTATCCGGGTCATTCTTTCGGGTGATCTGGAGAACTCCTGGGGCGGTATTCAAGAGCTGCTCGGGAGGCCGTGGGGAAGGTCTGCGGCGTACTCGCGGCGATGCCACAGGGACACAGTCGGGCTCCTCCTTCATCGGGATTCCTCCGTGGATACCCCCGCCTTCAGGCGGGGAGGAATCGGACTCCTGCGGAGCAGGGCAGGGAAAGCCGATTCGCCGCCAGGGCGGATCGGCGTCTACCGCCAACGACCCGCAGGAGACTGGTAGTTTGTAGGCCGTCCGGCCGGTGATAACCAAGCTGGCCGGGCCTACCGCCGGGCTGGCGGGATGTCAGGTCTGTGGAGCTGGCGTAAGACTGCTGGGCGTACCAACGTCCTTTGCCGTTAGTTCGGGGCAGCTGCTGTCTGAGAAGCAGAAAGCTCAACCCGCGAGGGAAGAATCCCCCTGCTTCAGCTGGGGGAGAAGTCAACGAGCGAACCACAGTGAACACGGGAACCGTCCCGGTCCTTGCCCTTCACGCCGCGTCCGGCGGTGGTGGCGGGGCTGAGTCCACCGACGACTGATCGGTCCGGGAGGGGGCGGAGCCGCCGTAGTACTCCGAGGCCGGGAAAGCCGGTCACATGGGGAAGGGCGGCAGCGGTATCGAGAAGGGAAGGATGCTGCAATGCCGGAAGATGCGCCGCCGAACGGCGACGCTCCGCCAACGGGCCCCGAAATGGGTCCCCGTCAGCGGGTATCGGAGATGCAGGCCAAGCTTCACCGTTGGGCGGCGGCCGACCCCGGCCGCAGGTTCGACGACCTGTTCAACTTCGTGCACGATCCGGCCACGCTGCGAATCGCGTGGGACCGGGTTGCGGGCAATCAGGGGGCGCGGACTCCCGGCGTGGACGGCCGCACGGTCGGCTGGATCGAGTCCGAGATCGGCGTCCCGGCCTTCCTGGCCGAGGTGCGTGAGCGGCTCAAGGCACGGGCCTGGAGCCCGATGCCGGCACGCGAACGCGCGATTCCCAAGCCCGGTGGCTCGGGGAAGGTCCGCAAGCTCGGGATTCCCCGGGTGGAGGACCGCTTGGTCCAGGCGGCACTGAAACTGGTGCTGGAGCCCATTTTCGAGGCCGACTTCGAGCCGGTTTCCTACGGGTTCCGGCCCGCGCGGCGGGCCCAGGACGCGATCGCCGAGATCCATTACTTCGGCACCCGAGGCTATCGGTGGGTGCTGGATGCGGATATCGAGGCGGCCTTCGACAACGTCTCGCACCGCGCCGCTATGGACGCGGTGCGGGTCAGAGTCAAGGACAAGCGCGTACTGGATCTGGTCAAGGCGTTCTTGAAGGCTGGTGTCCTCACTGAGGACGGTCAGTACCAGGACACTCACACCGGCACCCCGCAAGGCGGGATCCTTTCACCGCTGATCTTCAACATCGTCCTGTCGGTGCTCGACGAGCACCTGCACAGGCCGTGGAAGAACGGCGGGGAGATGAGCACCGGCTCCTGGCGAGACCGACGTCGCTATCTGGGCCTGCCCAGGTGGCGGGTCGTCCGTTACGCGGACGACTTCGTCGTCCTCGTGCACGGCACCCGCGACGACGTCGAAACGCTGCATGAAGACATCGCTCATGTGCTGGAGCCTCTGGCTCTTCGGCTGTCACCGACCAAGACCCGAATCGTGCACATGACCGACGGTTTCGACTTCTTGGGGTTCCGCATCCAGTGGCGCCGCAAGCAGGGAACCAACGACAAGTGGTACGTCTACACCTTCATCGCCGACCGGCCCCTCCGGTCGTTGAAGGCGAAGATCCGTGCCCTGACCCACAGGACGTTGCAACACGCTCCCAGGGACGTGCTGATCCGTCTCAATCAGATCATGCGCGGCTGGGCCAACTACTTCAAGCACGCAGTGGCGAAACACACCTTCAGCATGTTGGAACACTTCGTCTGGTGGCGGGTGGTCCGGTGGCTGAGGGCTCTGCATCGCTGGAGATGGAAGGACGTTCGCCGGTGGCTCGCCAACCCCCGCGGGGGCTGGCGTCGCCCACATGCGGACGGGATCGAACTCTTCGACCTCGAGACGGTGACGATTACCCGTTACCGCTACCGGGCGTCGAGGATCCCCAACCCCTGGGGCCGGTATCAACCACGCCTGAAGGCAGAGACCGTGGAGAGCCCGTTGCGTTGAGAGGCGCACGGCGGGTTCGGCGAGAGGTCCGGAAAAACGGACCGGGAGCAATCCCGGCACCGCGCTCCGGGCCTACTCAGCGACGGAGTCGGTCTGAACTGGGCATCAACTGGGTGTGCGGTTCAGGGGATTTGGGGCGGTTGCTGCCGCATTTAGTTGGTGTGGTGGTGGAGTCGGCGGACCGGGCCGCCGGGGTGGTCACGTTTCGTGCGTCGTGCCGGGCGCTGCCAGTGCGGTGTCCGGGGTGTGGGATGCCGTCGTGGCGGGTGCACGGCCGGTACACGCGGCAGCTGCGGGATGCACCGGTCGGGCTGACGCCGGTGGTGGTCGAGCTCGTGGTGCGGCGGTTCAAGTGCAGTAACTCCCGCTGCGCCGCGGTGACGTTCGCCGAGCAAGTGGAGGGCCTGACCCGGCCGCACGCCCGGTACACACTGTTGTTACGGCAGATGCTGTCGTCGATCGCGCTGGTGCTGGCGGGGCGTCCTGGGGCCAGGCTGGCCGCGCTGCTGGGTATTCCGGTGGCCAAGGACGTGCTCCTGGGCCTCCTCTGCTCGGTTCCGGATGCACCGTCCGGCCCGGTCAGAGTGCTGGGCGTTGATGACTTCGCCCTCCGCAAGGGCGACTCCTACGCGACCCCCCTGGTGGACCTGGAAGCCCGCCGCCCGCTGGACGTCTTGCCCGGCAGGGACGCCGAGCCCCTGGCCTCCTGGCTCGCCGGCCACCCGGAGATCGAGGTGATCTGCCGCGACCGGGCCGGCGCCTACGCCGAAGGCGCCCGCACCGGGGCCCCGCAGGCCCTCCAGGTCGCCGACGGCTGGCACCTGTGGCGCAACCTCGCCGAAGCCGTGGAGAAGACCGTCGGCGCCCACCATTCCTGCATCCGCGCCACGTTCACCCCGGCCCCCGACATCGCGGAGCCGACCACGGCGTCCCTGGTCACGGCGGAGTCATCGGAGCCGGAGCCTGACTTCGTCCCACCCGATGGCGCGCTCGACGTCCTGGGCCGCCCCCGCCGGCTGGTGGCCCGCACCACCGAACGCTACGAGGCCGTCCAGCAGCGCCTGGCCGAGGGGAAGTCGCTGGCCGCGATCCGGCGGGAACTGCGGCTGGACCACTCCACCGTCCGCCGATTCGCCCGCGCCCAGAGCTTGGAGGAACTGCTGGTCAAGGCCACCAACCGGGCCTCGAAACTCGACCCCTACAAGCCGTATCTCCATCAACGCTGGCGTGAGGGCTGCCATGACGTCCTGCGTCTCCACCGAGAGATCCAAGAACAGGGCTTCACCGGTGACGTCCAGAGCGTCCGCCGGTACTTCCGCCCATTCAAGAAGCCGCACAGCCCGCTGCCGAAGTCATCGCCCGCGCCCCCTCCTCCAGTCAGGACCGTCCCCAAGCCCCGGCGTGTGGTCCGCTGGATCATGACCGCCCCCGACCGGCTCCCGGAAGCCGATGCCACCGAGCTCAAGGAGATCCGCACCGGCTGTCCGCACCTGGACCTCATCGTCAGGCACGTCCGCGACTTCGCCGCGATGATGCGCAACCAGAACGCCGAGGCCCTCCCCGCCTGGATGGACCGGGTCAGGCCGACGACCTGCCCGCCCTGCACTCGCTGGTCAACGGCTTCCACCGCGACCTCGGCGCCGTCACTGCCGCCTTCGCCACCCCCTGGAGCTCGGGCCAGGTCGAAGGTCACGTCACGAGAGCCAAGCTCCTCAAGCGCATGGGCTTCGGTCGCGCGCACCTCCCGCTTCTCCGCAAACGCATCCTTCACAGCCCATGACCGCGCATCGGTTACAAGATCTCCGACAGCGCCCGTTTCCCCATGGGGACGACGGCCGCCGACGGTGACCACAGATCCGGTTTCCACGCTCCTGCTCGGCGTCGGCCTCACAGATACCGCGGCGTGCTGGAACCGGTGAGATCATCCGTTCGCCCACCGCGCCGCCACAGCAACACGCTGAGTGCGACGAACCAGACGAAGCCAAGGAAACGACCGACCGGGATGAAGACCGAGCCGCCCTCGGCGACGAGCGAGCTCATCGACAATACGCTGGCCACCCCGATCACCATGCCGCTCCACGTGACCCAGGCGGGCAAGGCGTGGCTGGCGCGTCCCGTCGCGGCGACCAGGAAGACCGCCACGCCAAGGGCGGCGATGGCCGGGCCGGCACCGGTGATGAAGGACAGGTCCGAGACGGCCCGATACGTGGACAGCTCCGCCTTGGAGCTGATCTGAGCCAGAACCCAGCTGGTGCTGGCGGAGAGCAGGAGGAGAGCTCCGGCGACGGTGGCCAGCGCGCGGACCATGCCCGCCCGGGCGTCGCTGCCGTACCTGCGGACGAACGCGGTCAGACAGGGGACGAACGCCAGCAGCGCGAGGGCAGACAGCCCCTGGAGCAGGCCGAGGA